>DATHXE010000578.1:0-12511 GCA_035459845.1 Tepidisphaeraceae bacterium
CACGCCAAGGCGTACGCCGACGCGACGCCGGCGGGCAAGCGGGCACTGGCGCGGGCGCTGATCGCCCGCGCGGGGACGATGGCGCCGCAGGCGGACCTGGTGGGGCAGTACGCCGTGCTGCGCGAGGCGGTGGAGGCGGCGGCGGGCGTGCCGGATTTGGCGTTGGCGCTGCAGGCGGCGGAGGAGATCGCCAAGGTTTACGACGTGAAGTCGCTGGACGAGCGGGCGGCGGTGCTGGCGCGGATGGCGCCCAGGCTGACGCAGCCGCAGGACGCGGGGTTGCTGGCGGCGCACGCGCTGCGGGTCGTCCGCGCGATGGCGAGCCTGGAGCGGTACGCGGAGGCGCGGCGGATGATCCCGGTCGTTCGCGAGGCGACGACGAACAGCCGAAATCCGACGGTGATCGCGCGGGTGCGGGACGCGCTGGTGCAGATCGAGTTCCAGGCGGCGGAGGCGGACAAGGCGAAGGCGGCGATCGACAAGCTGGCCACGGCGCCCGACGACGCGGAGGCGAATTTGTCGGCCGGGCGGTTCTACTGCTTCGTGCGGGCGGACTTCGCGCGCGGGCTGCCGATGCTCGCCGGGGGGGGCGACGCGGCGCTCAAGGCGCTGGCGGAGGCGGACCAGGCGCTGACGCCTGACGATTCGGCCGACGCGATGAAGGGGGCGGGCGACGGGTGGTGGGAGCAGGCGACGCGGGAGGCGAAGAACGCGCAGGCGCGGCACCAGTGCCGGGCGCGGGCGGCGTATTGGTACCGGCAGGCGGAGCCGGAATTGAAGGGGTTGGCGCAGGCGCTGGTGCGGCAGCGGCTTGAGTCGTTGCCGCCTGCGCCGCCGGCGAAGGCGCGGCGCGAGGTGGTCGCGGCCATTCCGGGGGCGCCGCCCGTCCCGGCGGACGCGCCGCGGGAGAAGCCCAAGAGCATTTTCGACGACCCGCCCGAGGCCGCGCCGACCCGGCCGGCGCCGGCGGCGAACCAGCGGACGTTCACCGTCCCGGCCAGGAATGGCGAGGAGAATCCGGTGCGCACCGGCATCGTGCTGGCGCGCGGGCAGTACTTCGTCGTCTACCCCGACCCGGACGACCGGTGGACGAATCCGACGTCGAAGATCACGAAGAAGCCGGTCGACTACCGTGGGCTCAACCCGCTGAAGACCACCCCGTGGATGAAGATGTACTATCGCGTCGGGGCGGCGCCGCGGGGGCAGGTCGTCAGTGGCCGGCGGATCGTGGCCGAGGTCGACGGGGAGCTCGTCCTGTTCTGCCACGCAGGCGACGCGACCGTGGTCAAGGGCGAAATCGACGCCACGGTCGAGATGATCGCCGCGCCCGTCACCCCGGAAACGGTCGTGTCGCCCAACCGCGACCGGAAGAACCCCGTCGGGACCGGCATCATGGTCCGCAAAGGCCAGTCGTTCGTCGTCACGCCCGACCCGAAGGACTCCTGGACCAAGCAGGGCGGGAGCAAGCTGGGCATCCGAGTCGATTACCGCGGCTTCAAGGGCGGGTGGATGGCGCTCTACTGGATGGTCGGCGATCACTTCGAACAGGTCGAGGCGGGCAAGGTGCTGACGGCGCCCGGCGACGGCGAGGTCGTGCTGTTCTGCAACGACGACAAGCCGGGGAAGAACACGGGGTCGGTGCGGGCGACGGTAGTAGTCAAGTGAGCGCGTGACGACTTCGGGGATCGGCACGCCGGAGTCGAAGGGTTTCGACACTCCAGGATTGTCGTCGTGCGCTCGCGCCTGCGGTGCGAATCCGACTCGACCGGAGTCGGCGTGGGGTCAGCGCTAATCGGGGCTTTACCGGTGAGGAGCTGCCGAACGTGCTGACGAAGGGGCAGGCGGCGGTGATCGTGGAACACAGCTACCACCTGGGGAACACGGAGGCGGGCGGGTTGTCATTCTGCCCGGGCGGCCGGGGCGTCGAAGATCGGGGAAGCTATTGTAGATGACCGTGCGCGACCCGCGCCATTCGACGGCGGGCGTGCGCCGGGTGGCATGGATCGCGGTCTTGGGCCATGGCCGCCGCCGCCCGGGGACTTGTGTCAGACCCACACCATCATGACCAGCCCCACGACCGCGACGGCGCCCATGCTGAGGGGGAGCCACATCAGGCGGTCGGTCCAGTCGTACGTCTTTGAATTCATCACACATCGCTCCTCGGCGGGCGAACGTCTGGCCGCCAGGGAGTAGACGCGGGAGGGGGGTGGAAAGTTTCAGGGGTGTTGCAAAGGCGTTACTTCAACCACTCGCGGACGCGCCGGGTGCTCGTGGCGATCTCGGCGGTCGGGTCGTGGTCGTAGGGCTCGTGTTCGACGCAGAGGGTGCCGGCCCAGCCGGCGCGCTTGAGTTCCTTGACGACCTTCTCGACGGGGACGATGCCGTCGCCGAGCGTGCAGGTGACGTGGGCACCGGCGGCCTTGACGTCCTTGAGGTGGACGAGGGTGAGCTTGTTCATGGCGGCGAGGCGGAGGGCGGCGTCGACGGGGTCGAAGCCCATGGTGCCGGCCCAGCCGGTGTCGAGGGCGACGCCGACGCGGTCGTGTCGGCCGTTGTCGATGCGGGCGAGGATGTCGTCGAGGGATTTTTCGCCGGGGTGGTTCTCACAGGCCCAGCGTACGCCGTATTTGTGGCACGCGGCGTTGACGACCGCGCAGAGTTCGGGGCTGGGCAGGCCGTGGATGCCGCCGGCGAAGATCGGCGCGCCGAGTTGCTTCATGAACCGGAAGACGGCCTCGACGTCGGCGGCCGACTTGGCTTCGAACCCGCCGGCGTAGCTGGTGATGGTCAGGTCGAACTGGGAGCAGAAGCCTTTCACTTGCTCGAGGTAGTCCTCGCGGTCGTGGCGGAGCCAGTGGCAGTGGGCGGTCCAGACGTCGACGGCCTCGAACCCGAGTTGGACGACGTCTTGGACGACGGCGAGGAAGCCCTCGGGCGAGGCCTTTTCAATGGTCGCAGCGTCGTTGGGGGCCCAGTCATTCGGGCCCGCGTAATTCAGGGCGCGGCCGACGTAGTTGGCGGTGATGAAGGAGAGGTTCATGGCGCGGGAAAGGATGAAGGCGGAAGGATGAAGGATGAAAGGAGCCGCGAAACCGTGTGTTTATCACGCTGGGGGCGGGGTGTCACGGTGGGGTGGGGCGGGGTCAATTCGACCTGGGGGGTGGTCGATAACGTATAATTGGGTGGAGGCGGATAGCGGGTCGAACGGAGTCTTTGTCGCGAGGAGGCCGCATGAAGCGCAAGTCTCGTCCTGTTGCCGGTGTCGACGTGGAAGTGTTGCCCGCCCATCGGAACGGGAACGGGAGGGCGGGCGGTCACGCGGCGAAGGGGGCGCGCGTGCGGACGCCGGCGGAGACGCCCGAAGCCTCGGCGCGGCGGGCGGCGCGCGGGGAGGCGGGGCAGAAGGTCTCATTCCGGCGCGTCATGCCGATGGGCGAGTTCCTTTTTGCGTACCTGTATCACCGGGGGGTGCGGCACCAGTTCGGCGTGCCGGGGGACTTCGCGCTGCCGACGTACGCGTGGCTGGAGAAGTCGCCGATCCTGTCGGTGACGATGACGCACGAGCCGGCCGCCGGGTTCGCGGCGGACGCGTACTCGCGGCTGAACGGGATCGGGCTGTGCGTGGTGACGTACTGCGTGGGCGGGTTGAATTTGCTGAACCCGATCGCCGGGGCGTACGCGGAGAAATCGCCGGTGGTCGTCGTGTCCGGCGCGCCGGGGCGGAAGGATCGGGAGAAGGACCCGCTCCTGCACCACAAGGTCAAGACGTTCGAGACGCAGCGGCGGGTGTACGACGAGGTGACGGTCGCGAGCACGGTGCTGCTGGACGAGGCGCGGGCGGCCGAGGAGATCGTGCGGTGCGTGGACGCGTGCCTGCGGCAGAAGCGGCCGGTCTACATCGAGGTGCCGCACGACATGGTCGACCGCGACATTCCGGTGGACGTCGAACGGCTGATCGACCGCGACCCGACGGCCATCAACCAGACGGACCCGGACGTGCTCGCGGCGGCGGTCGCCGAGACGGTCGGCCTGCTCGGGCCGGCGAAGAAGCCGGTGATCCTGGCGGGCGTGGAACTGCACCGGTACGGGCTGACGGACCTGGCGGTCAAGCTGGCCGAGCGGTTCAACGTGCCGATCGCGGCGGACCTGCTGAGCAAGAGTGCGGTCGCGGAGAATCACCGGCTCTACCTGGGTGTGTACGGCGGGGCGATGTCGTCCGACCAGTTCGTCCGCGACTACGTCGAGTCGAGCGACTGCGTGCTCATGCTCGGGACGTTCATCACCGACATGAACCTGGGCATCTACACGGCCAAGCTGGACCGCTCGCGGACGATCCTGGCGACGACGGAATCGATCAAGGCCGGGTTCCACCGGTACGACGAGGTGGAGTTCGCGGATTACCTGAAGGCGCTGGCGAACCTGCCGGTGGCGAAGGCGGCGAAGCCCGGGGCGGTTCCGCGGAAGCCGTTCAGTCATCCCAACCCGCAACCGCTCCCGCGCCCGCTCGTCAAATCCGAGTTGACCGACCCGCTGACCATGACGGAGGTCATCCGCATCCTCTCGCTGCACCTGGACGAATCGTGCTGCGTGATCAGCGACGTGGGCGACGCGATCTTCGGCGCCGTCGGCATCCGCACGAGCAAGCGGGCCGAGTTCATCGCGCCGGCGTACTACCTGTCGATGGGGTTCGCCGTGCCGGCGGCGGTCGGGGTGGCGATGGCGGCGCCGGCGCTGCGGCCGTTCGTGCTCGTGGGCGACGGGGCGTTCCAGATGACCGGCACCGAGCTGTCGACGATCGTCCGCCTGCAGCAGTCTCCGATCATCCTGATCCTGAACAACGACGGGTACGGGACGATGCGGAAGATCCGCGACGGGTACTTCAACCAGGTCACGCAGTGGAACTACGGGAAGATCGTCGAGCTGGTCGGCGGGGGCGAGTCGACGATCGCCAAGACCCGCGGCGAGCTCGACGGCGCGATCCGCCACGCGCTGGGCAGCCGGCACGTGAACGTGATCGACGTCCGCATCCCGCGGGACGACATGAGCCCGCAACTCGCGACGATGGCGGCGGAATTGGCGAGAAGGCGCGGGGTGAAGAAGTGACTACTTCTCCTGCCGCGTCCCCTTGAACGTGTACTGCGCGCTGCTCCCGTCGGCCTTGGTGACGGTCACCGTGCCGGTGATCTCGCCGAGCGTGGCGGTGCCGACCCACTTGATGGTCGCGCCGCCGGCGGCCTTGGCCGTGCCGGTGAACGCGCGGGCCTGAGGGGCGCGGGTGTCGACGTCGAGCTGGATCGCCTGGGCGAACCCCTGCTTGGCGGCCCACTGGCTGGAGAGGCGTTCGCCGCCGGGGATCGTCAGCGTGTCGGGCGCGCTCTTGCCCGAGTCGTCGGACGTGATCGTGACCTTCCACGTGCCCGCGAGCGGGTCGGGGGCGGCGTGCGCGGCGGGGCCGATGAGCAGGAGGATCGCGAGCCCGAGCAGGGTCGTGATACCGACGTTCGCATTTCGCATGGCACGTCTCCGCGGGTAAGGGGAATTGATCAAGAACGCAGTTTACCGCGGGCGGCGGATGCGTGCGCACGATTGCCCGGGGTCCGCGATTCGTCGGCGCCGGGCGGTGCGTCTGTAGACCGCATACCGTGCACCGCTACAATGGCCCGCGATCCGCCGCCGCGCCCCGCACGCCCGCAGGAAGCCCTCATCATGCCCGCCGTCTGCCTCTACTTCCAGATCCACCAGCCGTTCCGGCTCCGGCGTTACAGCGTCTTCGACACCGACCGCCACTATTTCGACGACTACAAGAACACCGAGATCGTCCGCAAGGTCGCCCACAAGTGCTACCTGCCGGCGACGCAGCTGATCCTGGACCTGGCCCGCAAGCACGAGGGCCGGTTCAAGGTCGCGTACTCGATCACCGGGGCCGCCCTCGAGCAGTTCCAGGCGCACGCGCCGGAGGTCCTGGACGTCTTTCACCAGCTCAACAACACCGGGTGCGTCGAGTTCCTCAACGAGACGTACCACCACTCGCTCAGCTTCCTCTACTCGCGGGATGAGTTCCGTGCCCAGGTCGACCAGCACCGCAGGAAGATCAAGGAGCTGTTCGGCCAGGAGCCGCGCGTCTTCCGCAACACGGAACTGATCTACAACAACGACCTCGCCCATTTCGTGTCGCACATGGGGTACGACGCGTGCCTGACCGAGGGGGCCGACCACATCCTGGGCCTGCGCAGCCCGAACTTCGTCTACCGCCCGCCGCACGCCCCGCACCTCAAGCTGCTGCTCAAGAACTACCGCCTGAGCGACGACATCGCCTTCCGGTTCAGCAATACCAAGTGGGAGCAGTACCCGCTGACGGCCGAGAAGTTCGCCAAGTGGGTGAACCAGATCAACGGCCACGGGCAGGTGTGCAACCTGTTCATGGACTACGAGACGTTCGGCGAGCACCAGTGGGCCGAGACCGGCATCTTCGACTTCCTCGCGCACGTGCCCGAGGAGATCCTGAAGAACGACGAGAACTCGTTTCTCGCCCCCAGCGAGGCCGTCGACCGGTTCGAGCCGGCGGGCGAGATCGACGTCCCGCACATGATCTCCTGGGCCGACACCGAGCGCGATTTGTCGGCCTGGCTCGGCAACGCGATGCAGTCCAACGCGCTGCACGAGTTGTACAAGCTCGAGGGCCAGCTCAAGGAGAAGGGCGACACGGCCTTGACGGAAGACTGGCGCCGCCTGACGACCAGCGACCACTTCTACTACATGTGCACGAAGTACTTCGCCGACGGGACGGTGCACAAGTACTTCAGCCCGTACGAGAGCCCGTACGACTCGTACATCAACTTCATGAACGTGCTGGACAACGTAAGGACGCGGTTGAAGGAGTAGGGGGGCATCGTCAGCAGCAGGTCAACGACCTGCTGACACATCGTGCACGCGGACCGTCGTTCCCTTCGACGAGCGTCAGCAACGCGTTGCGTTGCAGCTATTGAGCGAGTGCGACTAACCCACGGAACACGTTCCGCGGGCTTTCCGGCGCGCGTTCTCCCGTTGGATTCCGAACGCTCACCGAACTAAACCCCACCCGGAGTCGCATCACCCATCTGGGGGACCCGGAACAAACTAGCTAATCCCGCGTTGATTGATTGAAATAGCCGATTCAGTGGTAGCGTATCCAGTTGGTGAAAAGGGCGTGCGAGCTTACCGGAACCGCCCATGCGACTCGTCCCACTCCTGGCGATCGTCCTCCTCGCCCCGGCGGCGTCGGCCGCGCCCGCCACGCGCGAGCAACTCGACTTCTTCGAAAAGCGCATCCGCCCCGTGCTGGTCGGCCAGTGCTACAAGTGCCACTCGCACGCCGGCGAGAAGGTGAAGGCCAACCTCCTCCTCGACTCGCGCGAGGCCTTGCTCAAGGGCGGCGACACCGGTCCGGCGATCGTCCCCGGCAAGTCGACGGCGTCGCTGCTCATGACCGCGATCCGCGGCACGAAGGAAGACCTTCAGATGCCGCCCAAGAGCAAGTTGAGCGACGCCGTCGTCGCCGACTTCGCGACGTGGATCGACGCAGGCGCCCCCTGGCCCGCCGAGACGCGCAAGGACGCCGCCGGCGCGACCGCCGCGGCGCAAGCGTCCGAGTACGACCGCCTCGAGCGCGAGTTGTGGAGCTGGCAGCCGATTACCGACCCGGCCGCGCCGGCGGTCAAGAACGCCGCGTGGGCCAAGTCCGACATCGACCGCTTCGTCCTCGCCAGGCTCGAGCAGGGGGGTCTGACGCCCGCCGTCCCGGCCGACAAGCTGGCGCTGCTCCGCCGGCTGTCGTTCGACCTCACCGGCCTCCCGCCCTCGCCCGCCGAAATCGAAGCGTTCGTCCGCGACACCTCGCCGAGCGCCGTCGAGACCGTGGTGGATCGCCTGCTCGCCTCCCCCGCGTTCGGCGAGCGCTGGGGCCGCCACTGGCTCGACGTCGCCCGCTACGCCGAGTCGAGCGGCATGACCCGCAACTTCGTCTACCGCTACGCCTGGCGGTATCGTGACTACGTCATCCGCGCCTTTAACGAAGACAAGCCGTTCGACCGGTTCGTCGCCGAGCAGCTCGCCGGCGACCTGCTCCCGGCCAGGTCCGTCGCCGAGAAAGACCTCAACACGATCGCCACGGGCTTCCTGTGCGTCGGCCCGCGCGACTACGTCGAGCGCAACCCGCGCCAGAGCGTCTACAACTCCGCCGACGAGATGATCGACACGGTCGGCCGCGCGTTCCTGGCGACCACGATCGCCTGCGCCCGCTGCCACGATCACAAGTTCGACCCGATCCCGACCTCCGAGTATTACGCGCTGGCCGGCATCTTCGTCTCGAGCGACGAGCAGACGGGCATCGACCGCCGCCGCCGCGGCGCCGCCAACCGGCTCGACCAGTACGACGACGACGAGCTGATCCCGCTTGCCGGCTACAAGCCCGATCCTAAGAAGGCGAAGTCCGACGACGACACGAAGACCGAGGCCCGCGAGGCGTTCCGGAGTTTCTTCTCGGCGACGCGCTACGGCGGGGGCGATTTCTCCAAGCCCAACAAGCCGGTCAAGTTCCTCGCCATGGGCGTGAAGGACGACCGCCCCGCCGACGTCCGCGTCCTCAACCGCGGCGAGATCACGCAGCCGGGCGATTCGGTTCGCCGCGGGTTCGTGTCGATCCCCGCGATCAAGAACCCGCCGACGATCAGCCCCGGCCAGTCCGGCCGCCGCGAGCTGGCGCAGTGGGTCACGTCCGCCGAGAACCCGCTGACGGCGCGCGTGATGGCCAACCGCGTCTGGGCCCACCTGTTCGGTGCGGGCCTGGTCCGCAGCGTCGACAACTTCGGCACGACCGGCGACAAGCCCACCCACCCCGAACTGCTCGACCACCTCGCCACCCGCTTCGTGAAGGACGGGTGGAGCGTCAAGCGGCTGATCAAGTCGATCGTGCTCACGAGCACGTACCAGCAGTCGGCCGCGTTCGACAAGGCCAAGTTTGAGCGCGACCCGGAGAACCATTTGCTCTGGCGGCAGAACCAGCGGCGACTCGAGGCCGAGGCCATCCGCGACGCGATGCTCGCCGTCTCCGGGCAGATCAACCCCACGCCACCCACCGCCTCGATCGCGATCGACCTGCCCAACATCCCGCTGGGCGTGGGCGGCGCACGTTTCAACCCCGCCGAGCTGGTCTCCTCCACGACCCACCGCAGCGTCTACCTCCCGATCCTTCGCAACCTCACCCCCGAGTCGCTCGACGTGTTCGACTTCGCCGACAACGCCAACGTCACCGGCCAGCGCGACGTGACCACCGTCCCGCCCCAGGCGCTTTACGTGATGAACAGCCCGTTCGTGATCCGCCTGTCCCGCGCCATGACCGACCGCGTCGCCGGCGCGGGTTTGCAGGCCGACCCGGCGCGGATCGATTACGCGTACAAGCTCGCGTTGGGCCGCCCGGCGACGCCGGTGGAGAAGGACCGCGCGGCGGCGTACTTGCAGGCGTTCCTGCGAGACCCCAAGGCCGCCACGAGCCGAGACCCGTACCAGAACAAGCACGCCGCGTGGTCGAGTTTGTGCCAGGCGCTGATGGCGAGCGCGGAGTTCCGGTATTTGAATTGACCCGCCGCCTTGCGGCTTCGCCCCGTGCCGTCGCCGAGTCGCGCTCGATCCGCAATCCGCAATCCGAGATCCCCATGACTTCCTCCCGCCGCTCCATCCTCCGCACCACCGCCTGCGGCTTCGGCTACCTTGCCCTGGCCGACCTGCTCACCAAGGCCCACGCCGCCGACGTCGCGGCCGAGCACTACGAGTCGCCGCTCGCGCCCAAGCAGCCCCACTTCGCCCCAAAGGCCAAGCGGGTCATCTTCCTCTACATGCAGGGGGCGCCGTCCCACGTCGACACGTTCGACTACAAGCCCGCCCTGTATAAGGCCGACGGCAAGTCCATGGGCGGCGGCCGTTCCCTCCTCGCCCCGCAATGGAAGTTCAACAAGCACGGCAAGTCCGGCCTGCCCATCTCCGAACTCTTCCCGAACGTCGCCCGGTTCGCCGACGACCTCTGCATCGTCAACTCGATGCACACCGACCAGCCCGCACACCCCCAGGCGACCATCCTCCTCCACACCGGCAGTTCCCGTTTCGTCCGCCCGTCGATGGGCTCGTGGGTCTGCTACGGCCTGGGCTCGCAGAACCAGAACCTCCCCGGCTACATCACCATCGCCCCCCAGGGCCAGGGCGGCGCCCAGCTCTACGGCGCCGGCTTCCTCCCCGCCGCCTTCGAGGGCACACCCATCTCCGGCTCGTCCACCGGCGGCCTGCCGAACATCGCCCCGAGCGCCCCCGCGTCCGTCCAGCGCCGCCAGTTGGATCTCGTGCAGGCCATGAACCGCGACACGCTGCGAAGGTCCGGCGACAACCCCCAGATCGAGGGCATCATCGAATCCTTCGAGCTCGGCTTCCGCATGCAATCGGCCGTCCCGACCGTCATGGACGTGTCGAAGGAGACCGCCGCCACCAAGGCGATGTACGGCATCGGCGAGACCGCGACCGACACGTTCGGCAAGCAGTGCCTGATGGCCCGGCGGTTCGCCGAGGCGGGCGTGCGGTTCATCGAGCTCACCCACGGCAACTGGGACCAGCACCAGCAGCTCAAGCAGCGCCACGAGGCCAACGCGACCGCGATCGACAAGCCGATCGCCGGCCTGATCGCCGACCTCAAGTCCCGCGGTATGCTCAAGGACACGCTGATCGTCTGGGGCGGCGAGTTCGGCCGCACCCCGACGGCGCAGGGCCGCGACGGGCGCGATCACAACAACCGCGGCTTCTCCATCTGGATGGCGGGCGGTGGCGTCAAGGGCGGCATGCGCCACGGCCAGACCGACGAGCTCGGCGCCCGCGCCGAGGTCGACAAGGTCCACATCCACGACTTCCACGCGACGCTGCTCCACCTGCTCGGCATGGACCACGAGCGGTTGACCTACCGCTACGCCGGCCGGGACTTCCGCCTTACGGACGTGCACGGGAACGTGGTCAAGCAGATCATCGCGTGACGCGGACGCCGCTCGCTACTCGATCACCCACGCGTTCGTCGTCGAGTTCCCGAACCGCTCCGAGTCCTTGAACTGCCACACGACCTTCTTCTCCCGGTCGACCTCGATCACCTGCGGGTTCTCCGGCCCGGCGTGGCAGTTCCCGATCGCCACGTTGCCGTTCTTGAGCACCTGCACCGTCGTCACCCACGCCAGCGTGATCCCCGGCAAGTCCTTCTGATTGATCTGCCAGACGATCTTCTTCTCGGGCGTCACCTCGAGCACGCTGTGGCCGTTGCCGGTGCCGATCAGCGTGTTCCCGTTCGCCAGGCGGATCGCGGAAAATGCCTGGTTCCCCCACGATTCGGGCCCGTGCCCGCCCGCCGGCTTCTTGTCGAACAGCGGCACTGCGTACTCCCAGACGACGTTGCCCGCCCCGTCGTACTCCTTGATCACGCCGTCGCCTTCGTGGGCGACGAGGTAGTTGCCGGTGTCGAGCTTGCGCGCCAGGCGGGTGTCGCGGTGCGCGTTGGGCTTGCTCACCTTCAGCTTGATCTCCTTGACGATCTTGCCGTCCTTGTCGACCTCGATGATCCGCCCGACGCCCGACTCGGCGATCATCGTGTTCCCGTCCGCCAGGCGCTGGAACGCGTGCACCTCCACCTTCTTGCCCGCGTTGCCGTTGGCCTTGGACGCGTCGTATTCCCAGACGACCTTGTTCGCCTTGGGGTCGACTTCGACGATCTTGTTGATCCCGCCGCCGTGGAAGAGGACGTTGCCGTTGGGAAGCAACTGCAGGTCGTGCAGGCCGCCGATCTTGTACTCCCACTCGATCTTGCCGGACGGGTCGACGATCGCGATCCGCTTCTTCGACTCGTCCGCCACGAGCAGGCGCCGGCCCTCGGCGTGCGCGACGCCCGCGAGCGTCAGTCCGATCATCAGCGTCGCAACGAGGTTCCTCATCCGCATAACTCGCTCGCTTTCCGTCAAATCCGCAATCCGAGATCCGCAATCAGACGTGATCAGCCAGCCTCGACCATACCCGCTGGCACCCGGGTTGCACACTCTCCCATTACCCGGCGAACGCCTGACAGTTTGTCGGGACGCCAATGATTTCATTTCCAGACCCCTCTGAAAGGAGTCCTCTCATGTCCCGTTTGATGAACCAAGACGCCCCCGAAGCCTACCGGCATTCCGAGGGCGGGCTCGCCAAGCCGATCGAAGAATTTACGGCCCGGCTGCCGTCCGACACGTTCCTGTGGCTCGCCGGCGGGTCGATCCTCGGGTCGCTCACGCTCAAGTTCATGGGCCGGGCGCACGATGCGCTGTTCGTCGGCCAATGGGCGCCGACGTTCCTGATCCTGGGCCTGTACAACAAGATCGTCAAGGTCGCCGGCTCCGACCGCGTGAGCAACGACTGATTCGCCGCGTACCCCCGTGTGGTCAACCAACCGCACACCGTGTGATCCTCGCGATCGCGCGGACCC
>DATHXE010000579.1:0-3928 GCA_035459845.1 Tepidisphaeraceae bacterium
CCGACAAGGGTCGGCGCTTCGAGCTCCCCGACGCCCCCGCCGTCGTCGGCCGCGAGTCGCGCCAGCTCCCCATCACCGACAACACCGTCTCCCGCCGGCACTGCGAGCTCCATCCCGACGAGGACGGATCGTGGATCCTCAAGGACCTCGGCTCGGCCAACGGCACCTGGATTAACGGCCAGCGCATCGAGCGCACCGCCGCCCTCAAGCTCGGCGACCAGATCCGCGTCGGCCGCACGATCCTCGTCTTCGGCGCTCAGCCGGGCGTGTCGCGCGGGCGGGCCAACGACGTGCGCATCGCCGGCGTCGACGCGGTGGACGCGTCCATCGTCCACACCGTCCCGTCCAACGAGGACTCGATGGTCCTGGCCGTCCCCGAGCCCGCGGCCGCGGCGATGGGGAACCTCAAGCTGCTCTACCAGCTCAACGCCTCGCTCGGCTCCAGCTTCGACGCCGACCAGATCTTCGAGGTCGTGATGGACCTGGTCTTCGAACACGTCCGCGCCGACCGCGGCATCATCCTCGCGCTCGACCCGCGCCGGAACGAGCTCATTCCGAAGGTCGTCCGCACGCGCGAGGAGGCCACGCGCAAGGGCGCGGCCACCGGCCCCGGCGAATCGCAGAAGGTCAAGCCGCACGAGAAGATCCACGCCAGCCGGACGATCATCAACTACGTGATCGAGAAGGGCGAGGGCGTCCTCTCGTCCAACGCGATGAGCGACGCCCGCTTCTCCAAGGGCAAGTCCGTCCACAACCTCGGCATCCGCTCGGCCCTGTGCGTCCCGGTCAAGTGCCGCCGGGTCGACGGCAAGGATGGGGATGACTGCCTCGGCGTGATCTACATCGACTCGTCGGTGAAGAACTACACGTATTCCCCCGACCAGCTCCGCCTGCTCACGGCGATCGGTCTCCAGGCGGGCCTGGCGATCCAGAACGCCAAGCTCTACCGCGCCGGCGTGCAGGCCGAGCGCCTGGCCGCCATCGGCGAGACGACCGCCGCCCTTTCCCACTCGATCAAGAACATCCTGCAGGCCCTGCGCGGCGGGGCGGACGTCGTCGAGATGGGGATCAAAAACACGAACATGTCCCAGCTCACCAAGGGCTGGCGCGTCGTCGACCGCAACCTGACCAAGATCTACAACCTGACGATCAACCTGCTCGCCTACTCGAAGGACCGCGAGCCGCAGGTGCAGATGGCCAACGTCAAGACGCTCATTGAGGAGTGCGTCGAGCTCGTCGCGCCCGGGGCGACCGAGAAGGGCGTGATGGTCGTCGCCGACATCGAGCCGGGCATGCCGCCGGTCCCGCTCGACCCGGCCGGCATGCACACGGTGCTCATGAACCTGCTCTCAAACGCGCTCGACGCCATCACCCCCGGCGAGCCCGGCCTGATCCGCGTCGTCTGCCGGTACGAGGCCGACGACCGCCGCGCCCTGATCGAGGTGATCGACAACGGCGGCGGCATCCCCGAGACGATGATGGCCCACATGTTCGAGCTGTTCCACTCGACCAAGGGCAACCGCGGCACGGGCCTCGGGCTCGCCGTCGCGCGGAAGATCGTCGAAGAACACGAGGGCACGATCGCCGTCCAGTCCAAACCTGGAGAGGGCACGACCTTCACGATCCGCCTCCCCGTCGAACACGTCGACCTCGCCGACCCGAGCCACACGCACGGGCCGGCGCGGTGAACCGCGCCCTTCTCGTCGGGGGGTTATGCGCGCTGGCTCATTGCCGAATTCCTCACTATTCGGCTACGTCGGCGGATGACGATGACGCCCCTTCCCCAAACGGCCATCCAGACTCCGATCGCCGCGAATACGTAACTGGGCGGGTAGTGGTAATACCAGTCCAGAGCGCCAACAGGGACCAGGGTGCCGCCAGGAACCGGGCGGCCGTCGTCGCGGAAGCCGGCGGCAATCAGGGCTGCCCGGCGGGTCGCCGGCGGTGTGGCGTCGAGATTGAGGATTGCCTGCACCACGGAGGCAACGTCGGCGGTCTCCACCCCCGCGGCGGGGGAAGTGCTGTCGACGCCGCCCGCGATATACATTTGACGAATGACCTGGACGACGGGCATGGCCCCGGTGACCCGGACGCCGTCGGCAGGGCCGTTGGCTCGGCGCAAGGCGGGGCCGCGCACGCGCCCGCCCCACTCCTGGCCGAACCGGTCCCATTGGACCCGGCCGGCTTCCTCCGTGTAGGCCGTGTGCAACAGGCCGACCGAGGCGAAGACGGCGCGCCCCGGCGGCACCTCGGCGAATCCTTTTGCGGTCTCGAACATGACGTACGGACGCTGCGCCTTCGGATCCATTCCCGGGCTGCGCAGCTCCACGGTCCCTCGGCAGGTCGTCAGGCGCGGCAGCCACCCGAGACGCACGAGCGTGATCGCGATCGCGGCCGTCGCGGTCAGGGAGAGCGCCAGCCACAGCGGCTGTGACGCCCACTGTGTCAGCCGCCGGCGGGCGGCGCGCCGCCACCCGAGCGCCAGCCCGAGCGCTAGGCCTGCGGTCACCGCCCACGGGATCATCCCGCACCACTCGAGAATCGTGGACTCGTGAATGTCGTGCATCGGTGAATAGGAACGGCGAAAGATCAACTGCGGGTCAGGTGTCGATCGCTCATCCTACCACCGGATTAGACGAAACCCCGGCCCTCACCCCTCGACTTCGGCCTACACGCGACCATCGCCCACCCTTTAACGCAGCGACGCATTCGTGCCCGCCCGATTTGTCAAACCGCCCCCCCGCGCAGACGATCCCCCGCATGGCCCTCGCCCTCCTCGTCACGCTCGAATCCGCCCCCCCTGCCCCCCCTGTCCTCCCCGCCCTCGCCCCCCCTTCCGCCGCGCAGGCCGCGTACGCCAAGGCCGGCACCGGCAAGGCGCTGGCCCGCGAGGCGGACCGGCTCGACACCGCCGCCCGCACCCGGCGCGTGACCGCCCTGACGGCCCTGGTCTCCGAGAACCCGGCCGCCCTGGCGGCCCAGATGACCGAGCAGGGCTTCGACCCGTCGAAGATGCGCCTCCCCCCCGAACGCTGGTTCCCCGCCGCCGACGGGCTCACGACCGTCCGCGCCCTGGCCGAGCACGTGACGGCGAACCTGAACGACTTCAAGCAGCCCAACCCGATCCTCCGCGACTTGCGCGCCGCCGAGGCCCTGTTGGTCGCCGCCGAGGCGGCGGGGGCCCGGTTCCACTTCACGAAGGGGGTGCTTTGATCACGCCGGCGATGCTCGATGAAGAAGGTTCATGAGATAGGACTGTCGAGCGCGGGACGGACGGCCGCCCCCGCCGCACGCCGGGACGCGGGGTGGCGATTCGACCGGGCCTCGCCGGGCGTGCGTCGGGGTCGTTCCGGTGGACGAGGGGCGGGCCGTGCGCGAGGTGGCGTATCGCGGGCGTCCCGCCCGCGAGTCAACTGTAAGGGGAATGCGCCATCGTACGAATGGCAGTTCCCTACTGAACGTCTTACAGACGAGGTAGCCCGATGATCGAACGGCGGCTGATCGTGGCCGATGGTCAACAAGATGCCGCGGAGCTCGAGCGTCTGCGCCTCCGACTTCTGAGCTTGCCCTACGAGGGGGTCGCAGAGCTCACTCTCGAAGCGGCGCGGACGGGTGCGGAACTGCTCATCGCCGCTGATCCCGATGCCGGCTTCCTCGTGCATTTGATCGGGGCCGACGGGAAAGGGCTCGCGCTGATCGACCCGAGCCGTGGATCCGCCGAAGTGGTCGCACGGATAGGCGACCAGGCGGCGGCTTACGAAGCGCGCATGCTGGTCAACCCCGAGACCGCGATCCGGGCCGCACTCCAGTTTGCGCAAAGCGGAGGGGCCGCGCCGGAGTTGAGTTGGGTCTAACCATCCGGGGCCGGGGGTGGCTCTCTTCCTTCGCGGCATCCCGGTCTGGCACCCCCGGCCAGAAGAACGTGGCC
>DATHXE010000580.1:0-7738 GCA_035459845.1 Tepidisphaeraceae bacterium
AGCGGTTGACCGTTCCTCGCGCCGCCGATGCCGCTGCCGGCGAAGGGCTTGGGGGCGGTCGTGTGAATCGTCCAGCCGTCCGGGCCGACGAGAACCTGGTCGCCGCCGCTGCTGGGCGGGGAGCCCGCGCCGTCGACGAGCAGCGTCTCGGCGGCGAGGTCGTACACCGGCACGCCCTTGTCGGTGATCGAGGTCGGCTTGAACTGCACGGCCTTGCCGTTGAAGCGCGAGACCGCGAGCGACAGGTCGTCGCCGACCATCACGCTGCCGGTGGGCGTGCGGCGGAGTTTCACCTCGTCCGGCTGCGGGCTGCCGTCGGCGTTCAGGTCGCTCCAGATGAAGAACGCGGCCTTGTCACCGTGGGCGTTGCCCTTGGGGTCCGTCCCGGCGGGCCAGAGGCTGGCGAACGCGGGGGTCTTGAGCAGGTCCCAGTCGGTCGCGCGCCCCGCGCCGGCGACGGGCACAGCGACGCCGTCGCGGTCGGCGAAGATGAACGCGCTTCCGTGTCCGCCGGTCGGGTTGGAGTTGTGGGCGTTAGTCCAGTACCGCTTGCCGCTCACGTAGATCGCGTTCTGCGGCTTGCCCGCGCGGAACGGCAGCTTCAGGCCGCCGGGGCCGGGGCGGTAGTAGACTTGGGCGAGGTCGTTCGTGCCCTTGTTCCAGTCGAGGCGGAACTCCATGCCGTAGTAGTAGAACTTCGACTTGTCCTGCGGGTCGACGGCGCCACCGCCGCCGTACTCTGCGGGGCCGTAGAAGGCGCGGAGGAGCTTGCCGTCGGCGGCGCTCCAGACGCTGACGCGCTTGGGCTGGTAATCTTCCTCGGCGACCCAGACGCGGCCCTGCGGGTCGACCGAGACGCCGCGCGGGTTGTTCATGTGTTGCGGGTCGTACGCGCCGGCCGCGGGGGCGCCGGGCTTGCCGATCGAGCGCACGCTCTTACCGGCGGCGTCGAACACCTTGATCTGGTGACTGTGCCCGCGGTCGGTCACGTAGAAATTGCCGGCGTCGTCGAGCGCCAGGCCGTGCGGCGCATCGAGCCCCGCGCTGACGATCACCTCGGGTTCGGCCCACTTCGCCGCTTCGCCGGACGTGTTTGCGAAGCGAACGAGTCGCGTGCCGCTCAGCACGTTGAGCCGGCCCTGCGCGTCGAACGCCATGCCGCGCGGCGATTCGATCGCGCGCTCGCCGACGACCTTGCCCGCGGCCACGTCCACCACGATCAGTTTGTTAGTCGACGGCAGCGACACCGCGACCAGCCCATCGCGCGCCGCGACGCCGCCGATCTGATCTTCCCACCGCACCTTGTGGCCCTCGTCGTCTTCCTCACCCGTCGCCGGCGTGAAGTTGTACTTGATGACCGGCTTGTCCTCTTTGGCCGTCAGCGCGGTCAGGCGGATCTCGCCCTGCGGCGGGGCCTTCTTGTCCTTCGAGTCGCCGGCGCTCCACGCGGCGGCGACGTACGCGTAATTCCCGGCGATCGCCTTGGGCCCCGCATCCCGCGCGAGGTGCGGCGCACCGGTCCACAGGCCGCCGACCCAGTTCTGCCCGCGCCACTTGTTGCCGTCGAGGTCGACCCACGCCAGGCCGGCCGTGCCCTCGGAGACGTAGCTGCCGATCAGCATCGACGGCTTGGTCTTCCCGTCGGCCGTCGGCGCGTCCGGCACGAACAGCATCCCGCTGGGCGGCGTGTGATTCGAGAGCCACCCGCCCGTGCGATCGCCGGTCTCCCACGGCGTCGAGCCATGCGTGTACACGCCCATCTCGTACTTCGCCTCGACCTTCTTCCGCCACAGCCCGCGCACGCGGTACGTGCCGGGCTCGACGGGCCGGGCGGGGATGTAGTAGAGGCCGTGCTTGGCCGCCGACGGGTCGCGGCCGAGGTCGTCGGAGCCGTCCCACCACGCGACGTTCGCGCCCTTCTCGTAGTACGTCTCGGAGATCAGGTTCCGCACGCGCTTGCCGGCCGAATCCTCGATCACCAGCGTGACCCATCCCGCCTCGGGCAGCGTGAACTTCACGGCGATCGGGGGCTTCTCGCCCTCGCCGGCCGCGGGCACGATCGCGGTCTTAAGGTCCGCGCCGTCGGCGACGGGCGAGAGCACGACGAGCTCACCGAGCCAGACGCGCTTGCCGTTCTTCGCGTGGTCCTTCATGTGCGGGTGCATGCCGCCACCCATGGCTTTGGTCATGCGCACGCGGAGCGCGCGGGTCGTCACTTCCTTCTCGAACGCGAGCCACTCGACCGCGAGCGTCGCGGGATATTTCGCCTTCAGGCCCGAGTACGCCCCGACCTTCTGCCACATCGAGGCGGCTCCCTCGCGCGGGTGGACATCGGCCGGGCCGGCGAAGATTTCCACGTCCGCTTCGGAAAAGCCCGCGAACGCCGCCCCGACGCCGCTCACCTTCACCGGCGCCGCCCACGTGAGCATGACCCACTCCGGGTCCTGCGCGGAGATGACGGCGGGCCGATCGCCGGTGCTGTTCTGGGCCATGTTCGCCCACTGCTCCCACGTCGGGTCGTAGTGCTCGTTGTTCAGCTTCCCCGCGTATCGGTCGTTCTCGCTGACCACCGGCGTCCCCTGCGTCGCCACGTTCGCCACCCGCGCGGGCAGCACGTACGCCCCGCCCAGCCAGCCCGCGTAGTCCTTCTCCGTCACCTCGGCCAGGTGCGTGAACCGCAGCGCGCGGGTCTTCACGACGGCCGGCAGCGTCCACAGGATGTAGTTGTCGCGCACGCCCTCGTCACGCGAGACCTTCCCCTGCTTGATCCGGTCCGCGGCGATCCACTGCGATTCGTCCGCCACGTCGCCCGGATACGCCGCGGCTTCTTTGAGCACGCTCACGCGCGCCCCGCCGCGCACCATGATCGCGCCGACCGGTGTGGCCTGGGTCAGCCCGACGAGCAGGTGTCGCGGGCCCGGCGTCTTCCCGGCGCCGAACGTGAACCCGCTGTGCCCGGGAATCGACTTGTCGGTCGCGATCACCGCCTTCGGGCTGCGGTTGTCCTTCGGGTCGGCGGATTCGATCTTCCGCTCGGCCCCGTCGACCCATTCCGCGAACGCCGCCGGGTCAAGCACCTCCGCCGTGATCGGCGTGCGTACGACGTCGGCCGCACGGGCAGGGGGGGGCAGCAACGAAGCGGAAAAAACGACGGCGCAAAGAACTCGAATCATGAATCGCTCGGGTTGGTGGTCGCGCTGCGGAAGAGAACGTCCCGCGAGTCCCGTATTGCAAGCGCGACACGGACGGATGTCCAGTCGCGCGCGGATTGGCCGTGAAAAGTTCTCTCGCCGGTCGGCGCACAGCGCCCGCCCCGTTCGTCTGTAACAAACATCAATGCCCACCCGCGCCCTCCTCATCCTCGCCCTCTTCGCTTCCCTCGCCCGGGCCGACGACTGGCCTCAATATCGCGGGCCGAATCGCGACGATGTCTCAAAAGAGTCCGGCCTGCTCAAGTCTTGGCCGGCCGGCGGCCCCAAACTCCTCTGGGCCTACGCCGACACCGGCGCCGGCTATTCGGGCCCCGCGATCGTCGGCCAGCGCCTCTTCATCACCGGCGCCCGCGGCGAGTCCGAATTCCTCATCGGGGTCGACGTCTCGGCCGCCGAGCCCAAGCAACTCTGGGCCACGCGCGTCGGCCCGACGCTCGAGTGGAAGGGCAACGTCTGGAGCAGCGGCCCCAGCGCCACGCCCACGGTCGACGGCGACCTCGTCTATGCGCTGGGCGGCAACGGCGACCTCCTCTGCGCCAGCGCCGCCGACGGCAAGGAAGTCTGGCGCTCGAACCTCCCGACCGACCTCGCTGCCGAGGTCAACCCGATCGGCGGCGGTCCCAAGAAACTCGGCTGGGGGTTCACGTCCTCCCCGCTCGTCGACGGCGACCGCCTGATCTGCCTGCCCGGCGGGCCGAAGGGCACCGTCGCCGCGCTCGACAAACGCACCGGCAAGGTGCTGTGGCGCTCGACCGAGTTGACTGATCAGGCCGCGTATACGTCGCCCATGCTCGCGGAAATCGCCGGCGTGCGCCAGTACGTCGTCCTGACGAACCAATCGATCGCCGGCGTCGCCGCCGACAGCGGCAAGCTCCTCTGGAGCGTGAAGCGCAAGTTCGGCACGGAGGTCATCAACTCCCCGATCGTCCGCGGCAACCACGTCTTCGTCACCGTCGGCGCGGGCGGCGGGTGCGAGCTCCTCAAGATCGATAAGGCCGGCGACGCCCTCGCCGCCAGCGTCGTTTACTCCAACAAGAACCTCGTCAACCACCACGGCAACGTCGTCCTGCTCGGCGACCACCTCTACGGCCACTCCCAGGGCCGCGGCTGGACGGGCCTCAACTTCGCCACCGGCGAGCCCGCCTGGGCGAAGCGCGAGGGCCCCCGCGCCGGAGCGACCACGTACGCCGACGGCGCCTTCTACCAACTTGCCGAGTCCGACGGCACGGTCACGCTCACCGCCGCCAGCCCGACGGAGACCAAAGACCTCGGCAAGTTCAAGCTGCCGCAGCCGTCGAAGCTCAAAAAGCCCAAGGGCGGCCTGTGGACGCCGCCGGTGGTCGCCAACGGGCGGCTCTACTTGCGCGATCAGGAACTGCTCTTCTGCTATGACGTGAAGGACGCGAAGTAGCTCGCGACCGCCCGCGAATCTGACTCCGCAGCAGTCGTGGCGGACGGCTCGCGCATCACTCGCCACCCACGAACACCGCGAGCCACACCGTCACCTCGTGCGGCGCCGTCCACTCCACCCGGTGCCGCTTCCCCGCCGGTATGTCCAGCCAATCGCCCGCGCGCATCTCCACCACCCGCCCGTCCTCGAAGCGCACGCATCCCGCGCCGCGCAGCACGACGACCCACTCGCGCTCCGCCTGCTCGTACCAGAACCCCGCCGGCGAGGCGTGCCCGCGCGACACGATCCGCTCGACGCGCACGCCCGGCGCTCGAAGCAACGACTGAACCAACTCGCCCGACAAGTCCGCCGGCAAATCCGTCAGCAAGTTCCCGGGCTCGCGCATCGCCCGATCTTAACGCCCGGCGCGAAACCCTAGGACCAAGGGCGTACGCGCGCCGGTGCGGAAAATGCACGCCCCGCGCGTCCCTTCGCCCCCGCGCGGCGTCCAATAGTTCTCGGTAGGACGCGGTCGGAAACGGCCTGAACCGCCGCAGCGGTGCGCCGCGTACTACGCAATCGTTAATCCCGATTTTCCCCGCTGACCGATAACCCACAAAGCGCTACGATCTGCCCCCCACGCTCCCGTCCGACCCCGGAGACCCGCGAGATGCGCATCGGCCTGGTCACCTACGAGTACCCGCCCCAGCCCGGCCTGGGCGGCGTGGGCACGTACGCGTTCCGCCTCGCCGGCGCCCTCGCCCGCGCGGGGCACGAGGTCGTCGTCCTCGCCGGCCCGGCGTCCGGCCCCGAGATCCCGCTCGACAACGTGACCGTCCACCGCCTGGCCGCCCGGTACGAGCCGTCGCTCGGGTTCTCTGCGTTCCGCTGGGTCTACTGGCAGGTCCTCTCCCGCATGATGGAGAAGGCCCACCCGATCGTCTGGCACTGGATGCGCTGGAACCTCGCGTCCGCCGACGCGCTGCTCGACATCCACCGCAAGACCCCGCTCGACGTCATCGAGGCCCCCGAGCACGCCGCCAACGGTTTGTTCGCCGGCCGCCTCCGCAAGTGGCCGACCGTCGTCCGCATCCACGGCCCGTGGGACCTGTTCTTCGGCATCAACCGCACCGAAGGCACGGCCATGAACCGCATGCTCACGTCGCTCGAGCGCAAGAGCACGAACTACGCGCAGGTCGTCACGACCCCCAGCCACACGATGAGCGCGTTCATGCACGCCAAGTGGGACATGCGCCACGCCCCGCAGGTCGTGCCCAACTTCATGGACGTGCCCGAAGAGCCGGCCCCGCTGCCCGACCCCGCCGGCCCACAGCGGATCGTCGTCGCCGGGCGCATCGAGCGCTTCAAGGGCCAGGACGTTCTCGTGAGGGCCTTCGCGCGGATCGCCGCGAAACATCCGCAGGCCGAGCTTCGCGTGATCGGCCCGGACCAGTGGTCGGCCAAGGAAAGTTTCGCGTCCGTCGTCGACCATCTCGTCCCGGACGCCGACGCGCGCCGCCGCGTCGTCCTCACCGGCCCCGTGACGCTCACGCAAGTTCAGGACGAGCTCCGCAACGCCGCCGCCGCGGTCGTCTGCTCGTCCGGGTTCGAGAGCTTCAGCTTCTCCACGCTCGAAGCGATGGCCGCCGCCCGGCCGATCGTCGGCAGCCGCGTCGGCGCGATCCCGGAGCTGCTCGACAGCGGCAACTGCGGCCTGCTCGCCGCCCCCGGCAACGTCGCCCAGTTCGCCGACGGGCTCGACTCGATCCTCTCCGACCGCGCGCTCGCCCAGCGCCTGGCCACGAGCGCCCACGACCGCGCCCGCCGGCGGTACGACACGTCCGTCGCCATCCCCCAGATGGTCCGCGCCTTCAAGCACGCCCGCGAAATCTTCCACGGCGTCGAGGCCCTCCCACGCGCCAGCGCCCTGCCGGCGCTGCTGTCGGCGTAACGCGCTTCCCCGTTTAGCCGCGACCCGAAGGGTGAGCTTCAAGCGAACCCGCAGGGGAGCGCGTGGGCGCAGGTCGCGCGCTACTTCTTCTGCAGCGCCTCGAACATCGTCGCCGACCCCGCGGCCACCATCAGCGTCACCGACTCGTCGTCGTTCAGCACCCCCACGACCGTCCCCGGCCGCCCGTCGATCGTGTACTCGATCATGAACCGTGCCGCGTCGTTCGGGTCGGGCTGACCCGCCATCACACGGACCTCAATGGTCGTCGGGTACCCGCCGACCCACTTGCCCGCGTGCACTCTGGGCGTCGCGCCCATCGGCCAGAGCGAGGCCGGTTCGATCACGGTGGGGACCATCGCCTGCGTCACGTGAGCCGACGACAGGTAGGCCGGCGTGCACCGCACGGCCACGATCCGCTCCTTCCCGCCCGCGCTGGTCCGCGCGTGCAGGAACGCCACGGGCGTCGCGCCACCCGCCCGTCCCGCCCACGCCGGACCGACCCCCGCCGCCCCCGCATACGCCGACCAGCACGCGGGGTCCGCCGCGCTAACGGGCGTCGTCCGGCCCTTCCCCCACGCCCGGCACACCTCCGTGCCCGCCGGCGCGCTATACGCCATGCACTGCCGCTGCGCCCAGTGCAGCCGCGCGTACGCCGCGATCGGCGCCCGCCAGTACACCCCGCACCCGACCCCCGCCAACAACAGCGCGAGCAGCCCGTACCGCACGACGCGCCGCACGCGCCGCCGCCGGGCATTCGATGGCGCGTACTCGAGTGGCCCCGCATCGGCGTGCACGACGGTGGTCGGTGTCGCGTGTCCCATACACCCTCACAACGCGCCGCCGCGACGGACGTTGCGGTAACCCCCGTGTAACGCGCCGGCGGGCGTCTCCGGGTGCCATGCCCTCGCACCGCGCCGGGAGCGTCGATTCGCGCGGGGCCGTCATCGCGGTGCGTGGGCATGCCCCAGCGGCGCTCGACCGCAGAACGTACGCACCCCCCTGAGCGGTCGGTCCGAAATCGAACACGTCCGGGGCATGCCCACGCGAACGAGGGCATGGCACCCAACGCCGTGAACTAGGCGGCGAGCTCGTCATCGTAAACCTCGCTGGCCAATTGGATCTCTGCGGGCGTCGCGTACCGGACCTTGGGCTCGCCGGGCGGGCGGTCCGTCTTCTTGTGCGGCC
>DATHXE010000581.1:0-9504 GCA_035459845.1 Tepidisphaeraceae bacterium
TGACGAAGCTGGAGCGGCTCGCGCTGTTGTTCGACGGCCAGACGCCGATCGCGCTGTTCGGTGCGGCGGACGGGTACAAGAAGGCCGGGCGCATCTCGTGCAACGTCCACATCCCGCTGCAACCACCCCAAAAGCGGTGACCGGTGAGTCCCACTGTGACGCTCGCGGTGATACTCGGCGTTCACGCGCGTTGGCGTCCGTCCCGCGACAAGTCGCTGGGCTCCCTCAGAAACGTGGACCCGGTCGTTCAGTCCTTCAAGTCGTCTTCGCCGATCAGCTTGAACCCCTTGCGGATCATGATCTGGGCGGCGAGGGTGGGCTCGTCGCAGTAGATCGCCAGGGTGGGGCCGCCGGGGCGGGAGAGCAGGGGGTAGGCGTAGTGGATGTTGATCTCGGCGGCGAGCATGGCCGAGCAGATGGCGATCATGGGCTGCTTGTTGTGGCGGGGGAGCTCGACGGCGAGGAGGTCGGTCTCGCCGAACGGAAAGCCGTGGTCGCCGAGGATCTCTTTGCCGAGGTCGGGGTCGGAGCAGATGATGCGGACGAGGGCGGCGTCGCCGGACTCCTCGATCGACAGGGCGACGATCCGGGCGGCCTGCTCCTCGAACGCGCGGACGAGCTGCTGCAGCCGGCCGACCTTGTTCTGCAGAAAGATGGTGAACTGGCGGATCCGCGTCGGCTCGAACCCGGCCCCGGTATCCGTGTATGGCGGCAGAACTTCTTCCATGCGACGCCAACCATATCGGAATTCCCGGGGGTGGAGATAGGAAAATCCGGGGGACGAAATTGCCACAGAGTACACAGAGCCACAGAGGCGGCGGATTGGAAGAGAGGACAATACGGAAGGGTTGAGCGGCCCTCCGTTTCCTTCTCTCGATTTTCCCTCTGTGGGCTCTGTGGCGATTCGTCTTCAAACGAAAACGGGCCCGCCCCGGTGAAGGGCGGGCCCGTTCGACTTATCGGACTCGGATAACGCGACTTACTTGGTCGACGGCAGCAGGACGCTGTCGCCGCGCCACTTCGGTCGGCCGGAGGCGGTCGTGCTGGTCGGGACCGTGCCGTCGGTCGACCCGCTGACCGTGTAGATGTTGTCCTTGTTGACCCCGACGAACGGGTGCTGCTGCCACTCGACGTGACCGTCGCCGTACAGCACGTTCTGGCCCTGGCCCTGATGGTTGAAGCTGTTGGCCTTCTTCATGTCGCTGGCCGACGCGGTGTCGCTCTTGGGCAGGGTCACGTCGTACCCGTTGACGGTGCCGGAGTTCCAGTCGCCTGCGAGGGCGAAGTCGGCCCCGAGCGTCTGGTTCCACTTGTACCCGGACGAGACGGCGGTGGAGTCGGGGTAAGGGTGCGCGATCGAGTAGCTCAGGTTCGTGCGCTTGCTGAAGTTCGAGCGGGTCTTGGAGGTGTTCGTGCCGCCACCGAAGTCGTCCTTGTCGTCGTTGGACGACGGGCAGATGAACAGTTCGCTCGTCAGTTCCTGGTTGCGCAGGACGAGGAACATGGCCGCGCTAATGTCGTTGTTGTTGGGCCCGCCCGAAAGGAACGGGTCGGTCCCGGCGGCCCCGGTGAACGCCGTGTGCGGGGAGCCCACGGTGGCGTCGTACTTCGTACGGGGGTACTGGCCCTTGTTGTCGTTGGCGTACATCAGCATCGCCTGGCCGATCTGCCGCAGGTTCGAGCCGCACTTGACCTGGTTGGCCTTCTCGCGGGCCTTGTTCAACGACGGCAGCAGGATCGAGATCAGCAGCGCGATGATCCCGATCACGACCAACAACTCGACCAGCGTAAACCCGCGGGCGCGGCGGGGGTTCGGACAGACTTGCTTCGTCACGCGAAGATCCTTTCGTACAGCGACCACCGGCCGGGCGAAGGGCGGCCCGGACCAGAAACGATGAATTGATGATGACGGCGCGACCGTGCACAGAGCGCGGCAAGCGCCTCAAACGGCCGAACTTGGTGAATCCGACCGTGCCCTCGCAGGGGTAATATCGTTCGGATCCGCTCCGAGTTCGCGGCATCTCACCTATCAAAATGAAAGTGTTTCACCCACAGTAATCCGCATCGCTCCGCCGCAAATGGCCGGTAAGCGTTCTCACGAAACCAACAGATCGGAATTTCTCTAGACCGCCGAACGTCGACGGCGGTAACACCGCAACTTCGCGAACCCGACGTTGGCCGGCGATTCACCCGCCGCTAGCGCCCGGTGAACACGCGACGTTGAAGCTGTCGTCCGTCACCCGCGCCGCGACCCCGACGGAGGAGTCGCCGGATCGCGCAGAAACGGAGTACTGACGTGAGACGTGAAGCAATTCCCCCGGGCCCTCGAGCGATGCGGGCGTTTACGCTGGTCGAACTGCTCGTGGTCATGGGGATCATCGCCGTGCTGATCTCGATCCTCCTGCCCGCCCTCTCCAGGGCCCGGCAGAGCGGGTACACGGTCAAGTGCCTGAGCAACCTGCGCCAACTCGGCACGGCGACCGTCATGTACGTCAACGACAACCGGCAGTGGCTGCCGTACCCCACCACGACGCTCAGCGAGGGCATGCTCTGGTCGAACGGGCTGGACAAGTACCTGCAGGAGATCAGCCCCAACAACCGCACGGGCGTCGCCAAGGGCCGGAATTATTCGCCGTATAAGCAGTGCGTGGTGTGGGACAACTTTCCCGGCGCCAGCAGCACGGGCGGGCAGGACAAGCTCCGCGAGTTTGCCCGCTCGTACAAGATGAACTCGCACCTGCGGTCCATCCTGAACACGCCCCGCCCGGTCCCCGACGACGCGACGAAAACGACGAGCCGCTGGCTCGCCCGCGTCACCCAGGTCGGCGACGCCCCGCGCACCGTCCTGTACGGCGACGGCACGTCCCTCGACCAGACGGGCGACATCGAAGACCAGTGGGATTCGGGCCAGTTCTCCATGGAAGTCAACGACAAGTCGCAGGCGAGCCCGGCCCTGCGGCACCAGGGCGGGGCGAACATCGTCTTCGTCGACGGCCACGCCGAGACCGTGCGGTTCAAGTCGATCAAGCGGACGCTCCGCGAGCAGCCGGGCGTGTCGGTCGACACGTGGGAAAGCGAGTACGTCGATGTCGCGGGGAACCCGGTCGACCCGTCCGACCCGACCAAGTCCATGGAGCAGCTTAAACTCCAGCGCAACCCGGAAAGTCCGCTCATCTGGTCCTACCTCGGGCGACTGCACCGCTGAGCGAAGCCGATGCATTTCAGTGGCGAGGCGCGGCCGGGGAGAATCGTTCATCGCATATCTAGCAGTCCTCGTTAAGCAATCGGGGTGGCCGGGCGATTGTCCCCCCGCGCCCGCCCCTGTAGAATCCGCGGCCGATCCCCCCCGGACCCCCGAAGGACACGATGAGCAGCAGCAACGAACCCCACCAAGACCGCGAGTCGCACGACCACCCCGCCACCGCCGCCGACGCACCCCAGAAGGAGTACGCCGTCGGTCAGCCCGAGGCGTTCGCCAAGCTCGGCGTGCGCCCGTCGATCCTCCGCGGGCTGGCGGACATGCAGTTCGTCAACCCGTCGGAGATCCAGACGCTGCTCATCCCGCCCGCGCTCGCCGGCGGCGATCTGCTCGGCCAGGCGCGCACCGGCACCGGCAAGACCGCCGCGTTCGGCATCCCGATCCTCCAGCGCGCCGTGCGCGGGCTGGCGACGCAGGCGATCATCCTCGTGCCGACGCGCGAGCTGTGCATCCAGGTCGACGACGAGCTCAAGCGGATGGGCAAGCACACGCCGATCCGCACCGTGCCCGTTTACGGCGGGCAGCGGATCACGGCCCAGATGAAGTTCCTGAAGCACGGCCCGGAGATCCTGGTCGGCACGCCGGGCCGCGTGATGGACCTGCTCGAGCGGCGGATCATCGACTTCCGGAACATCCGGTTCGTCGTCCTCGACGAGGTCGACCGGATGCTGGACATCGGATTCCGGGACGACATCCGGCGAATCCTGTCGAACATCAAGGGCCTCCGCGGCGCGCGGTACGACGAGCCCGAGGCCGAGGGGCACGTCGCACAGGGCAAAAATTACCGCGACGAACGCGCCCAGGACGACGACCAGGACTTCGACGAGCCTGCTTCCGCGGGCGGGTCTGACAACGATCACGACCACGACGACCACGAAGAATACGACGCCCCTTCGCGCGGCCGCGGCAAGCCCGTGACCAACAAGAACGCCCCGACCCGGATCGACCCGCCGCTCCCCGGTTACCCGCAGACGATCTTCGTGTCGGCGACGTTCTCGGACGAGATCGAGACCCTCGCCCGCCGGTACATGAAGAACCCGGACAAGCTCGTCGCCCCCGGGGCCGACGAGAAGCCGACGGTCGAGCGCGTCGAACAGTTCTTCTTCGGCGTGCAGCCGTGGGACAAGTACCGCCTGCTCAAGATGCTGCTGGTGCGCGAGAACCCGGACCTGGCGATCGTGTTCTGCCGCACCAAGCACGGGGCCGAGAAGCTCGCGCACAAGCTCGAGACGGACGGCATCCAGTGCCGCGAGATTCACGGGAACCTGGCGCAGAACAAGCGCGACCGGGTAATGAAGAGCTTCCGCGGCGGGAAGTTCGACGTGCTGGTCGCGACGGACCTGGCCAGCCGCGGGATCGACGTCGCCGACATCAGCCACATCATCAACTTCGACTTGCCGGACGACCCCGAGGTGTACGTCCACCGCGTGGGCCGGACGGCCCGCATGGGCAAGGGCGGCAAGGCGTACAGCTTCGTGTCGCGCGACCAGGGGGAGCACCTGAGCAAGATCGAAGACCTGATCAACATGCTGATCCCGCAGGCCACGCTCGAGGGCTTCACGCCCCGCCCGCAGCCGACCGACTGGACCGACGCCAAGCCGGGCCAGGGCGCCCCGACGAACCGGGGCCCGAGCTTCGTGCCGACGTCGCAGGCGCAGGCCAATGCCGCCGCGGCGGCCGCCGCGCCCAAGTCGCCGGACGACCTCACGCACCCCCCGGTGCCGCTGCCGCCCCCGCGGAGTTTGGGCGCGCGGATTCCGATCACCCGCCGGCACAAGCGGCGCAGGTAGCAGCGCGCCACGATCGCTCGCGCGGTGTCGCCGCTTGCGGCTTCGCCCGTTTCTCCTCGCGCGCCGCTCGTGCGGCGCGACCGTGGTTAGTGCCGTACGCGCCCAGATCGACGTCGCCGCTTTGCAAGCGCGATCAGGGCTCCCACGAGCGCGAGCCCCGCGCCCGGCTCCGGCACGGCCTGGATCGCCGCGAACCACGCATCCCCCATCTTGTCGTAGCCGGCCTGGTTGGGGTGCAGCCCGTCGCCGAGGTCGGTGGCGACGTTGAGCGCCGAGTCCATGTCGAGGAAAAAGACTTTCTCGCCATTGACCTTATGGGTGTTGACGATCCCCTCGACGAACGGGTTGAACATCGTGTTGATATTGTCGTTGGCGGTCGGGTTGTTCGTCCGCTCGAGCAGGTTGGTGACGATCAGCGTCGAGAGCGGGCGCTGGGTCGTGATCTTGGTGATCAGCGCGTCGAGGCGGTCCTTGGCGGTCGAGACGTTGACGCCCTGGCCGAAGTCGTTGGTGCCGATGTGGAGCAGGATGAAGTCGGGCTGGACGGTCGGGTTGAACCAGAAGCCGTCGTTGTCGGTGCCGCCGGGCCCGCCGGTGGTGTTGTTGCCGGTGCCGGCCGAGTCGAGGCCGGAGATGAGCTGGTCGATTCGATAGCCGCTGTGCCCCTCGTGGGTGACCCGGCCGGTGGCGCCCAGGCCCGTCGACGGGTTGGACACCTGGCTCCCCACGAACTCGAAGTCGATCCCGGCGGCGGTCAGGCGCTGCTGGAGCCGCGTGCGATACCCGCCGGTGGCGCCGGCGCCCTCCGTGATCGAGTCGCCCAGCGGCATGATCTGCAGGCGGTGGGGTTGTGGGGTGACCGCCGTCCGCACGAGCACCTGGAGGTTCTTCACCGAGAACGAGGCGCCGTTCTGCTGGAACGTCCAGTCGATGCCGTTGGCGGTGGTGGGGTTGGTGCCGATGCCGACGTCGACGTTGCCCTGGCTGGCGCCCCAGCGGTTGAACGCGAAGACGGGCTGAGACGAGCCGTTGTTGTGGATCTGCATCGAGCCGTACCCTCCGGCGGTCGGCTGGTCGCCCCAGTCGAAGTTGCGGTTGCCGGTGGCGCCCGAGGCGTTGGGCACGCCGGCGGTGTTGGCCTGCGTGTAGTTCGTGCGCCAGAACTCGATGTTGAACCCGGACAGGTTGTTCCCGGTCGCGACGCCCGCGACGTTGGACGCGACGTTGACGCTCGTGACCGGGCGCTGGAAGAACCCGCCGGACTTGTTTGGCACGCCGATGCGCCGGGCGTCGTCGGTGAACGCGTTCATGGACGCGAAGACCCACTGGAGGGGCCCGCCGGCGGTCGGCTGGAGTTCCATATAATAGGCGATGCGGTCGAACGACCCGCGGGCGATCGCGCCGGACGCGTCGAGCGTGTACGGGACCGTGCCAGCGTTCAGCCCGCCCGTCGTCGGGATTCCCAACGTGTACGTGAGTGTGTAGCCGTCGGTCTGGGCGGTGGGGACGATCGTGAAGACGTCGGCCCGCGCCCCGCCTGCCGCCCCGAAGATGCCCGCGACCGCGCCCGCACAAATGGCGATTGCCCGTCCCGCTCTCATTTCTCGACCCTCCGGGGGAAGCGGCCGCGCCGGACCCGACGAATCGCCAGGCGGCGGCCCCCCGAGTTACGTCCGGGCGGGGCCGGCGTTGACCGGTGGGGGCTTGGCGGTCTGGCCGTTAGTCGACTTGCTGCTCCAAGCGCCGTCGAATCGCCTCCAACTCGGCGACTCCTCGCAAGTCTTTCGGACGGCCGACGGCGCGCTTCGAGCGGATCAAGCCGTCCAAATCGAGCACCCGGCACGGGTATCCGCCGACCTGGGTTCCGACCGTGTGCCGGCTCACTTCGTCGTACCCGCCGATCCCGGTGACTTCGGACAGGAAGTCCATTGGGCCGAGGTCGGTGTGGAGGTAGAGATTCTTGAATCCCTTGAGCGCCCCAGGATCGGTCGGCACGGGCGGTTTGTCCGGGCGCATGCGGAAGCGCGGGTGCAGGTCCGCCACGGCGGCGAGGATGCGCGCCAGGTTGTCCTCGTCCAGCGGCGCGCAGACGTCCACGTCTTCGGTGCCGATCGGCGACCCGTGAACGATCGCGGCGTAGCCGCCGATCAGGACGAACCGCACTCCGTTATCGGTCATGCGTTTCAGGAACTCGAGGATCAAAGCCATAGTGCCTCACCCCCGCCTCGCGCAGCAGGCGGGCTGACTCGAGCAGCCGCTCGTGCCGCAGGACGCGCTCGGTCGGCGACAGCGCGAGCAGTTCGTCGATGAGCGACATGTCGACATCGGCGGCGTGCGCCGCGTCGTCCGCGTTTGGTATTCCGCCGTCGTCGGCCATCGTGTCTCCTCGCCGCGCTCGTGGCCTCCCGATCATCTTCGTGCGAGGCCATCGCGCCATCACTTGATCGGCGAGTAATCCGTCGCGGTGAAGAACTCCTCGATTACCTTCCCGACCAGCCCGCCGCCCTCCTCGCTCTTGGCCTTGGCGGCGATCCATTCCGGGTCGGCGCGGAACGCCTTCCACGCTGCGTCGCGGGCCTCCTTGCTCGGGTAGGCGAGCATGTACACCAGCGTGTTCTTCGACTTGGCCGGGTCCGTCGGCACCCAGTACCCGATCACCTCGATCCCGTGCTTCTTGAATATCCGGTTCGTGTGGTCGCGGAAGCGCGCGTGCAGCGCGTCGAACTTGCCCTCGTTGGCGATGTAGGTTCGGACCTCGAAGTACCGCCCGGTGGGCTGTTCGGCCGCCGCGGTGGACTTTTCCGCCCCCGCCGCCGTCAGCCCGCACACCAACACCGCCGCCGCACCGACCCACGCGAGATAGGACATGTGACTGGTTCCTTCGGTAAGAGTTGCCGCCGATCGTACCCGATGCCCCTTCGCACTTGCGAGCCCGCGCCGGTCGCCCGCGCGATATGATGTCACCGGTGATCCGCCGCTCGACGCGCATCCTCCTCGCCGCCTTCACCGCGTTCTCGTCCCTGCTTTGCCTGGCGACGCTCGGGCTGTGGGTGCGGAGTTACCATAGCCTCGACGCGTGGCACGCCCCACTGCCCGAGGCGCCGGCCGGCTGGCAGTGGGGCGTCCGCTCGGGCAAGGGCGGGGTTTCCCTCCACGCGATGTTCCTGGACGATTGGTCGTACGGGGCGAGTTGGAGGACCCTGACCGCCGCGCCGGTGGGGTGGTCGCAGGATGCCCCGACGGCGGTCGAGCCGCGCCGCCCGAGCGCGGGTGAGGCCGGCGTGCGCACGTACTTCGAACTCTGGGGGCTCGGCTGTTTCCGCTCCGACGGCGGCGCCTGGTCGCCCCCGCCCGCCCCGCCGACGGCCGTCACGACCACGGGCCCGAGCTCCACGTCGCTGACCCTCAGCGGCGGGACCATGCTGTTCATCACGTTCCCGACGTGGTCCGTTGTGGCGCCGCACTGGCTGCTCGCGGCGGTGTTCGCCATCCTGCCCGCCGGCCGCGCGATCGCCTGGCGGCGCCGGCGGAACAGCCGCGCGCCCGGACACTGTCGGCACTGCGGGTACGACCTGCGCGCCACGCCCGAGCGGTGCCCGGAATGCGGGCATATGCCATCGCGCTAGCGCCCGATCCGTTCGCGCACCGCCGGCCACGCCCCCGGCGCCTGGCCGCGGATCGACATCGCCAGCGCGTTGTGGTCCGCCGGCACGAGCACGACGTCGGTCACGCCCGCCAGGCGGCCGCTCTCGAGCGTGACCACGCCGTCCCCGTCGCCCAGCTTGTGGCGGTAATACGTCTCCACCTTCGCCAGCCCCGACCGCGCGTTGCGCACGCCCCAGACCGATTCCGACAGGCACGCCCCGATCGACGCCGACGCGTTCGCGGTCATCCGGCTGCACGCGTGCTGCGTCCCCAGGACGATCGTGTACCGCACGCCGTCGCGCCGCGCCCGGGCGTTCAGGTCGGCCAGGAACTTCGACCCCGGCTTGATGTCGTCCGCCGCCTGCCCGGTCCCGTCGGTGAACATCCAGATCGGGCTCCAGTCCTTGTTGCCCCGCCAGAGTTTGTAGTGCTCGTGCCACTCGAGCGCGAACCGCCCGCGCACCCAGCACGAGCCGCCGTTCGGCGGCGCGATCGCCACGAAGCGGGCGACCTCGCCGGCGTACCGATCCCCCTCGATGTACGCCCGGGCGACCAAACATCCCATCGAGTGCCCGACCACGTTCACGCGAAGCCCGGGGTGCGCCTTGCGCAGCGCCGCGAGTTCGTCCGCCAGCATCGCCGCGCTCGCGGCCACCGACCCGTCGTTCGGGTACGAGAAAAAGGCGACCTGTTGCCCCTGCTTCTTGAGCAGGCCGGCCATCGTGAACCACAGGCCGTTGTCGGAGTCGAGGCCGTGGATCAGCACCGTCAGCGGGCGCGTAGCGTCAAACGTCCGCATATCGCCGTCGA
>DATHXE010000582.1:0-4172 GCA_035459845.1 Tepidisphaeraceae bacterium
CGGCGCGCACGAAAACGCCCGGTCGGTGGTCGACCGGGCGGTTTCGAAATTCAAGCAGTCGCTAAGCCGCAAGCGGCACGGACTACCGATCGTCGCGGACGAAGATGAACCGGCTCGCGGTCTGGCCGGTCTCGGGGTCCTTGGTCGTGACGTACATCCGCACGCCGCGCTTGAGGTCGGCGGACTTGATCGCCTCGGTCAGGTCCTCGGCGTTGCGCACCGGCTTGGCGCCCACGCGGGTAATCACGTCGCCGGCGCTCAGCCCGGCCTTACCGGCGACGCTGCTCCGGTCGACGCTGGTGACCACGGCGCCCTCCTTCACGTCGGCCAGGTCCCACTGCTTGAGCAGGGTCGGCGAGGGGTCGGCGTACTTCAGGCCGAGCTTGTCGCTGGTGTCGACGTCGGCGTTGCCCTCAATCTTCCCGGGCAGGCCCGCGAGCTTGACGGTGTCGGGCTGCTCGCCCAGCTTGAGCACGACCTCCTGCTCCTTGCCGTCGCGGAAGACGTTGAGCTTCACGTCCGCGTGCGGGGCGGTGGACGCGATCTGCTGGCGGAGCGCCTGCACGTTGCTCACGCCCTTGCCGTTGATGCTGGTGACGATGTCGCCGGGCTGCAGCTTGCCGACCGCGGGCGTGTTGGGCATGACCTGCTCGACGAGCACGCCCGTGTTGCCCTGGTACCCGAACGACTGGGCCTTGGGGAGGTCGCGCGACACGTCGGAGATCGAGACGCCCAGCCACCCGCGGACGACCTTGCCCTTGGCCTTGATCGACTCGTAGACGAACTTGGCCTGGTTGGACGGGATGGCGAACCCGATACCGCTGAACGAGCCGGTGCGGCTGGCGATGGCCGTGTTGATGCCGACGACCTCGCCGCGCGTGTTCACGAGCGGGCCGCCGCTGTTGCCCGGATTGATCGGGGCGTCGACCTGGATGAAGTTCTCGTACCCCTGGCTGCCGAGGATGCCGGCCTGGCGGTTCAGCGCCGAGACGATCCCGTGGGTCATCGAGCCGACGTACCCGAACGGGCTGCCGAAGGCCATGACCCAGTCGCCCTTCTGAAGCTCGTCGGAGTCGCCCCACTTGGCGGCGATCACGCGGTCGGCCTCGAAGCGGACGACGGCGAGGTCCGTCTTCTTATCCGCGCCGACGAGCTTGGCGTTGGTGAACTTTCGGCCGTCGGCGAGGGTGATCTCCATGGCCGACGCGTCGCCGGCGACGTGGTTGTTGGTCAGGACGTAGGCGGTGCCGTTGGCAACCTCCATGATCACGCCGGACCCGGTGCCGTGCTGCTCGAACGGTGCGGCGCCGTCGAAGTCGGGCATGTCCGGCGCGCCGTCACCGTCGAGGTCGGGGAGCTGCCGGCGGAGGTGCTCGGGGATGCGGAGCCGGCCGCCCCGCGTCAGCTCGTTTTTCATCGTCTTGGTGACGCTGATGTTGACGACCGACGGCTCGACGACCTTGCCGACGTGCCGGAAGACGGACGAGAGGTCGTCCATCCGCGCCAACTGCTCGCGCGTCGCCCCGACCTGGTCCGCGGCGCGCGCGAACTGGGTGGTCTGGATGTAGTTGAACCCGAAAAAGCCCGTGGCGGTCGCCGCGCCGGCGACGGCCAAGGCGCCCAAAGTCGAACGGAATGCTTTCATATCGCTACCTCACCGCTGAATGATGATGTTAACGCGGTCGGCGGATCAAAACGGCTGATCCATCGCCGCGACCCGGTCCAAAAACGCCTGCCGCTCCGCCGGGGGCATCACGTAGTCGTGCTCGGTGGCGGGGTAAGTGCCGCCCGCCACTGCCTGCACGTATTTCGTGAACGCGTCCCGGAGGACGACGCCGTTGTCGCCGAGCTGAGGAACAAACCTCGGCCGGGTCGGTGTGAGGCCCAAACCATCTTGTGTCACAATGACGCTGCTGTGACAGTGGGGTCCAGCGCCGCAACCGATCACGGGAATCGAAGTCTTTTCCACAACAGCCTTTGCGACTTCCGGAGGGACGGCCTCTAACAACAGGCCCGCCGCTCCGGCATCCTGCATTTGCAAGGACAGTGCCAGAATCTCCTCGGCCTCGTCGGCGGTGCGCCCTTGGAAGCGATAACCCCCGAGCAGGCCAACGGTTTGCGGCTTGAGGCCCAGGTGCGCGAAGACCGCCACGCCGGCGTCGGCGAGCGTACGGATGAGCGGGACGTGTGTGCCAGCGACCTCGAGCTTTACGGCATCACAATTGGTCTGCTGGACCATCTTCACGACGTTGCGCACGCCCTGCGAGACCGACGCCTGATACGAGCCGAATGGCATGTCGCCGAACAGCAGCGCATCGGGCGCACCGCGGCGGACAGCGGCGGTGATCTGAATCATGAACGACAGCGGGACGGGCAGCGTGGTCGGGTGGCCGAGGATGACGTTGGCGGCCGAGTCGCCGACGAGCAGGAGCGGCACGCCGACCTCGTGCATGATGCGGGCGGTGGTGTAGTCGTAGCAGGTGAGCATCGCCAGCTTCTGGCCGGTGGTGCGCACGGCGCGGAGGTCGGCGAGGGTCACCTTCTTGGGGAGGGGCATGTGGGGAGTATAGCGTTTCGGAGAGGCGGGGAGGGGGAGATGAGGAGCTAGGGTGCCGGGGAGCAAGGGAGCGGCGGGGGGGCGAAACATTTGGGGCGCGGCGCGCGTACTATGGGACGTGAATCGACGCATATCCGAGCTCTTGCGGGCGGCCCTGGTCGTAGTGTGTGCGTTGGGCGGGGCGGCGACGGCCGCGCCTGCGCCGGCGACCAAGCCGTCTGCCCCAGCGACCAAGCCCGCCAAGGCGCTGTCGCCCGAGGAGCAGAAGCTCGTCAAGCTGCGCGACCTTTCCAAGACGGCGGTGCTGGCGCTGGAGGGGCGGAAGCTCGACACGGCCGAGACGGCGCTGGTCGAGGCGCTGGTCATCGACCCGGACAACTACACGAACGTCTACAACATGGCCTGTCTGCGGGCGCTGCAGGGGAAGGCCGACGACGCGCTGGCTTACCTGGAGCGCGCGGCCGACGCCGGTTTCACCGATTTCGTCCACCTCGAACAGGACACGGACCTGACATCGCTGCGCGCGCTGCCGAGGTACAAGAAGCTCATCGCGAACAAGGACGTTTATCAGAAGAAGGACGCCGACCGCGCGCTCGCGAGCTTGAAGAAGCAGTTCGGCGACAAGTACCTTTACGAGGTGGACCAGCCGAACAAGCTGGTGTACGTGGCCAACACGGATGCGCCCACGCTGGCGGCCGTGAAGAAGTGGCTGACGGCCCAGGCGAAAAGCCAGTGGGCCGAGCTCTTCGACAACAAGCCGGACGAGTACATCGTGATCCTCCTGCCGTCGGCGGCGGACTACAAGAAGCTGATCCGCCAGCCGGGGGTCGAGGGCGTCTACATGCCGCAGGCGCGGACGCTGATCGCGAGGCGGCTCGGGCAGGTCATGACCCACGAGTTCACCCACGCGATGCACGCGGGCGACCTCGACAAGAGCAAGCAGGAGCACCCGATCTGGGTCGTCGAGGGCATCGCCAGCATGTACGAGGCGGGGCAGTTCGAGGGCGAGCGCCTCGTGCCGCGCGACAACTACCGCCTGTGGTTCCTGCAATCGGCCCACAAGAGCGGCCGGCTGATCCCGCTCGAAAAGCTGATCAAGATGGAGCAGGAAGAGCTCGTCAAGAACGCGACGCTCGGGTACGGGCAGTCGTCGAGCGTGATGCTGTATTTGTACGACCAAGGCCTGCTCAAGCCGTTCTACCAGGCGTTCAAGGCGGGGCTCGACAAGGACCCGACCGGCAAGGCCGCGCTGGAGAAGGTGAGCGGCAAGCCGCTCAAGCAGTTCGAGAAGGAGTGGCAGGCGTGGATGGCCCGGCGGAACCCGCCGGCGATGAGCACCGGCCCGGACGGCGCGTTCCTGGGCGTCCGCTTCAGCCAGGAGAACGACGGCCTCAAGATCGACGAGGTCGTCGCCAACGGCCCGGCCGCCAAGGCGGGGATGAAGCAGGCGGACATCATCGTCGGCCTGGGCGAGACGGACGTGCGCGACCAAATGTCGCTCATGCCGATGCTGAAGGAACTCCAGCCGGGCGAGTCTGTGAAGTTCAAGGTCCGGCGCGGGCAGGCGTACCTGGACATCGCGGTGACGCTCGGCAAGCGCGACGACGCGGCGCCG
>DATHXE010000583.1:0-5290 GCA_035459845.1 Tepidisphaeraceae bacterium
CTCACGACCGACAAGAACGGCGTCGCCGAGGTCGCGTTCGACATGCCCGAACAACTCACCACCTGGAAGGCCCGCGTCTGGGCCATGGGCGCCGGCACCCAGGTCGGTCAGGGCGACGTTGACCTGATCACCACCAAGGACCTGCTCGTCCGCCTGCAGGCCCCGCGCTTCTTCGTCCAGAAGGACGAGGTCGTCCTCTCGGCAAACGTCCACAACTACCTGAAGGATAAAAAGTCCGTACGCGTCTCGCTCGAACTCGAGGGCGACACGCTCCGCGGGGTCGAGGCGCCCACTGAGGTGTCCAAGCGCAATCCCGGCGGTAACCTCGGCGTCTACACGACCTCGATCGACCTCGACCCCAAGGGCGAGAAGCGCGTCGACTGGCGCGTAAAGGTCATGCAGCCCGGCACCGCCGTCGTCCGCGTCAAGGCCGTCACCGACACCGACTCCGACGCCATGCAGCTGACCTTCCCGGTCTACGTGCACGGCATGCTCAAGACGGATTCGTACGCCGGCGCCATGAAGGCCGACCAGGCCTCTGCCGCGCTCACGTTCAACGTCCCCAACGAGCGCAACCCCGCGTTCAGCCGCCTGGAGGTGCGCTATTCGCCGACGCTGGCGTTGGCGATGGTGGACGCGCTCCCGTACCTGGCCGAGTACCCCCACGGCAACACCGAGGCCACGCTCAACCGCTTCGTCCCGACCGTGATCACGCAGAAGGTCCTGCTCGACATGAAGCTGAATTTGGCCGACATCCGCGCCAAGCGCACCAACCTCAACGCACAGGAGATCGGCAACGCCGGCGACCGCGCCAAGCAGTGGAAGCGCTTCGACCGCAACCCCGTGTTCGACGAGGCCGAGGTCGCGCAGATGGTCAAGGACGGCGTCGCCAAACTCACCGCCATGCAGCTCAACGATGGCGGGTGGGGCTGGTTCAGCGGGTTCGGCGAGCAGTCGTTCCCGCACACGACCGCCACCGTCGTCCACGGCCTCCAGGTCGCCAAGACCAACGACGCCGCCATCACCCCCGGCGTGCTCGAGCGCGGCGTGCAGTGGCTGGTCAATTACCAGAACACGCAAGTGCAGATGCTCAAGAACGCACCGTCGCAGACCAAGCCCTACAAGACCCGCGCCGACGACGTCGACGCGCTGGTCTACATGACGCTGGTCGACGCCGGGCAGGACAACCGCGCCATGCGCGACTTCGCCTACCGCGACCGCACCCACCTCTCGGTCTACACCAAGGCCGTGCTCGGCCTGGCGTGCCACAAGGTCAACGACTTCGAGAAGCGCGACATGCTCGTACAGAACGTCGACCAGTTCCTCGTCACCGACCCCGAGAACCAGACGGCCCACCTCAAGATGCCCGAGGGCAATTTCTGGTGGTACTGGTGGGGCACCGACACCGAGGCCATGGCCTACTACCTCAAGCTCCTCGCCCTGACCGACCCCAAGGGCCCCAAGGCGAGCGGGCTCGCGAAGTACCTGGTGAACAACCGCAAGCACGCGACCTACTGGAACTCGACGCGGGACACCGCCCTGTGCGTCGAGGCCCTGGCCGACTTCGTCCGCGCATCCGGCGAAGATAAGCCCGACATCAACGTCGAGGTCCACGTCGACGGCAAGCTCAAGAAGCAGGTCTCGATCTCGGCCGCCAATCTGTTCTCGTTCGACGGCACGGTGACGATGACCGGCGACGAGCTGACCGCCGGCGCGCACAAGCTCGAGTTCAAGAAGACCGGCAACGGCCCCCTCTACTTCAACGCCTACGCCACCAACTTCACGATGGAAGACCACATCACCAGTGCCGGCCTGGAGGTGAAGGTCGACCGCAAGTTCTACAAGCTGATCCCCGTCGATAAGAAGGTCACCGTCTCCGGCCAGCACGGCCAGGCGACCAGGCAGAAGGTCGAGAAGTACGAGCGCCAGCTCCTGAAGGACGGCGACACGCTCAAGTCCGGCGACCTCGTCGAGGCCGAGCTCGCGATCGACTCGAAGAACGACTACGAGTACCTCATGTTCGAAGACATGAAGGCCAGCGGCTTCGAGCCCGTCGAGGTGCGGAGCGGGTACACGCCGTACAACTCCGGCCTCCACGCCTACGTCGAGTACCGCGACGAGCGCGTCAGCTTCTACGCCCGCGTCCTCCCCCGCGGCACCCACAGCGTCAGCTACCGCCTCCGCGCCGAGATCCCCGGCAAGTTCAGCGCCCTGCCCACCAAGGCCAACGGCGTCTACGCCCCCGAGCTGCGGGCGAACAGCGACGAGATCAAGCTGAAGATCACAGATTGATCGGCACCGTTTGCTCCATCCGAAGAACGACACTGGCAGGCCGAAAGCTTGCCAGTGTCTTTTTCGTGACGCCGCTCCGACGGCCTCCGCGCCCGCCGATCGCGCAGTTGACGCCTCATATAGCCCGCCACTTGTGGCGGGAAACTGTTGAATGACGTTGCCGCGCCGTCTCTGAATCGAAACGCGTCGGCCACGCTATATCCTTCGAAGTCGTCAACTTCCGGCACCGCGCTTTCCCGCCACAAGTGGCGGGCTATATGAGGACGTCTCCGCGCGCACGACACCCGTCGAGACGGATCACGACCATCGCGCGAACTACAAGGTGTGTTCCCACCCCCGCGCCGCCAGCGGTTCCTCTCGCCCGTCGCGCATCAGCACGATTCCCCCGCCCGAGCGCACCGTCCCCACCCGCGTCGCCAGCTCCTCCGAAATCTCGTCCGGCGACGTCAGCACCAGCTCGTAATCCTCGCCATCATTCAACGCCCGCATCAGCGCATCCCCGCCGTGCGCCAGCGCGTGACCGTGAATCGGCACGCGCGCCGCGTCGATCACCGCGCCGACCTTGCTCGCCGCGCAGATGTGCCCCAAATCGCGCGACATCCCGTCCGACAAATCCATCATCGCCGTGATCGCGTACCGCGCCGCCAGATCGCGCGCCAGCGTGACGCGCGGCACAAACATCATGTGCCGCCCCGCGCGCAACCCCTCGTCCGCGGCGCCGGCCAGGTGCAAGCTCCCGCCCAGCGGCCCCGTCACGTAGATCCCGTCCCCCGGCCGCGCCCCCGCGCGCGTGACCGGCTCCACCCCCGCCGACCGCCCGAGGATCGTCACCGACACCGCCAGCCGCCCCGCCCACGTGCCCGTGTCGCCGCCGACGATCTCGCAGCCGAACCGCCGACCCGCCTCCTGCATCCCAAGGTACAACTCTTTCGCGTACTCCAGCGAACACCCCGCCGGCAGCGCCGCCGCCACCACCGCCACCGCCGGCAGACACGCCATCGCCGCGCAGTCCGACAAGTTCCGGTTCATCACCTTCGCCCCGATCAACCGCGGCGCGTGCACCGCCGAATCGAAGTGCACCCCGTCAAGCACCTGGTCCACCCCGACCAGCAGCAGGTCCGCCACCGGCCACTTCACGACCGCCAGATCATCCCCCGCCGGCACCGGCACCAGCGCCGTCCGCCGCTGCTGCCCCCGGAGCCACGAGATGAAGTCGAATTCGCCGGCCATCGGTGGCAGATCGTACCACCTCGCGCGACCGGCCGCCCGGTCACTTCACCAGCCGCACGCCCGAGTTCGCGTTGAGCGCCAGGTCGTAGTAGACGTCCGACGTCCCGGTCATGTCGATCGACAGCCCGACCAGGTTCCCGTAGATCGAGCCGCCGCCGCTCAGGCTGATCGCCGATTGGGGCGCGTAGATGCTCGCGCGCAGCGCCGACTGGCTCCCGATGTTGACCGACCCCACGTTGTTCCACTGGTTGGCGACCACGATGATCTTCAGGTTGCCGGGGATGTCGCCGTGCGTGTCCGCCTTGCCGCTGAGCGTCACGCTCCCGTAGCAGACGAGGGTCGCCTTCCCGGTAAACGCGAGCGTGCCGCTGCCGAAGATGTTCAGGTCCCGCACGTAGTACACCCCGCCCGGCAGGGTCACGACCTGGTTATTCTTGATCACCAGGTCGTTCTGGTTGTCGAGCGCGCCCGACGGGAGCAGGGCGTTGTCGTTCGTCGACGAGTACGTGGCCGCCGACTCCGGCGGGCAAACGAGCGTCGCCGTCAGCGGCGCCGTCGACCCGGCGACACGGCCCGCCGCCCCGTATACGGTCCGGCCGATCCCCGGCCGCGCGTCCCCGCCGACGGCCGTCGTCCCGCTCAGCGTGATGTCCCCGTTGCTCGCGATCGACCCGCGGTTGCCGTTCGAATTGCCCGACCCGCCGGACCGGTAGCTCGCCGTCGCGTTCCCGCTCATCTTGATGTAGTTGAGGCCGATCATCCCGTACCCGTAGATCGGGGCCGTCGCCACGGCCTGGGCGGTCACGTCGCACGACACCAGCCCGATCGCCCCGCCGAGAATCATCCCGATCGGGTTCCCGCGAGCCGCCGTCCGGCGGGCCGTCACGCGCACCGCTGTCGCGCCCGACTGGGATGACCCGGTCAGGACCGTGAACACCCCCGTCTCGTCGTCGAACGTCCCGAACTCGACGTCGACGGCCGGGTCGATCGCGACCGCCGTCCCGTCGCACGTGTTGGCGGCCCCTGTCGCGACCGCCACGTTCTTGGCGGCCGCGATCCCCGTGTCGATCGAGTCGGCCGTCGCCCGGGCGACCGCGTCGGCGGCGGCGCGGAGCTCGGTCTTGGCCAGCACGGCCTTCCCGTAATCCAGCCCCAGCGTGCACACGCCCAGCAGCGCGACGAGCGCGACGATCGTGTAGATCATCGTGATTCCCGCCGGCCGACCTGTCCGTACCGTCCGCATCCGCGCGTTTCCGATCTCCGCCCCGGCATGGTTCCATATCCCATATCCGCGCGCCGGACGTCGGAAATCAATCGGCCTGCGCGATTCCTCATCTGCGGCGCGTGCGAGACGTCCGGTTCGCGCCCCCGGTTCACGAATGACCAAATGGGAGAACGCCCACGGTCGCGGGCTCGGCACGGCTTCGCCAATTTTATCGGACATGAGCGCGCGACCGCGCGGGGCCACGGGATCACGCGCGCGCGGTTATCCGGACCCGCTTCGCCGCGCGTCAGCGGACGAGAAGGATCGCCCCGCCCGTCGACCCGGCCAGGGATTCGTCGAAGTGCATCCCGCCCTGCCACGACGAGTGGAACGCCAAGACGTCCCGACCGTCGTCGTATGACCGACGCCGGGATGGGCGTCGCCCTTGATCGTCCCGTTCCCGGTGATCGTGATGTCCCCGTTGCTCGCCAGCGACCCGTTGCTCCGGGCGCTCGGGGTCGCGTACGGGCCGCGACACGCGAGCGCTCCCAACTGGGCGTCACG
>DATHXE010000584.1:0-7839 GCA_035459845.1 Tepidisphaeraceae bacterium
GCTGGCGTGGCGGGAAGCGCTTCGCGCGAGCCGATCCGGCTGGAGTTGCCGCCCGAGGCGACGCCGGAGTCGCCGTTCAGCAAGACGCCGGCGACCCTGACGACGCCCGACGTCGCGGTGGCGGGCGAGCGGACGGTGGTCCGGCCGGCGCGCGGTGGGGGCGGACACAGGGACGAGGTGATCGACGTGACACCGGAGACGGGGCCGTCCACCGAGCCGCCGACGCTGCTGGAGCCTCCGACGGCGCTGACGCCGCCCGCGGCGCTGGGCCTCGAGCCGGTGGAACCCGCGCCGACGTCGCTGACGCCGATCCGGTCGCGGGGCGAGGCGGCGAAGGGCTTAATGGACGAACCGCTGGAGATCCCGCTGGCCGAGGCGCCGACGGAGCCGGAGGTGACCGCGCTGCACGCGCCGGTTCGCCGGGACGGCGGGCCGGGCGGCGCCGGGCCGACGCCGGTGGCGGTGCCAAACTCGAAGGCGACGATCATCCACCTGCCCCCGCCGGCGGAGAAGAAGCGGAAGGACAAGGGCGCTCCGGCAACCGTGGCGACGGCGCGCGCCGAGCCGGGGGCGCTGCCGGCGATGCGCGGCGGGTACTCGATCTGGGCGATGCTGTTCATCGCCATCTGGGCGGGCGGGATGTGGCTGACGCTCAACCACCCGATGGACCGCAAGCACGACTGGAAGACGGCGCAGAACGCGATCGCGGCGCGGAACCTGGCGACCGAGGGGTTCGTGCGGCTTAACGGCGGCGTGTACGTGACGGCCGGCAAGGGGTTCGAGACGTCGCGGGTGCTGGACCCGACCCAGCCGCCGCTGACGACGTGGGCGCTGGCGGGGTGGGTGAAATTGTTCGCGCTGATCGAGGGCGGGGACCCGATGCCGACGGACCGGGTGCTGCGGGCGTTCCCGCTCGCGTGCACGGTGCTGGCGCTGCTGCTGCTGTTCGGGCTCGTCAAGCGCGTGTGCGGGTCGGCCCCGGCGCTGGCGGTGCTGGCGGTCGCGTCGCTGATGCCGATGACGGCGTACTACGCGCAGGTGATCACGCCGGCGCCGCTGGCGGCGGCGCTGATGCTGATCGTGGCGCACGGGTACCTCGGCTGGTCGCGGAAACCGGGGTCGGCGGTCAACTTCTTCATCGTGATCTTCGGAACGGTGCTGGCGTGCCTGACGGACTGGCCGGCCTTTTTCTTCGCGGCGCTGCTAGGCGTGGCGCACCTGTTCCAGCGGTTGGAGCGGCCTGAGTCGCCCGTCGAGGGGCTCGAGGTGGAGGCCGAGCAGGGGGAGGAAGACGCCGGCCCGTCGCGGCCGATCGTGTCGTCGATCGTCCTGGTGCTGGTGCCGCTGTTGATGATGGCGCTGACCGTCTTCTACCTGAAGATGAACAACCGCAGCCTGGGCGACCTGACGTCGGCGGCGGTCGAAGTGAGCGCCGACGGGAAGCCGCTGACGATCGGCCAACAGTACGCGCTGCTCGGCAAGTCCGTCTCGGATTTCCGGGCGCTCAAGCACAACTTCCTGGACCTGTTCACGATCCCGGCGCTGGTTCTCTCCGTCGTCGGACTGGTGCTGTGGCGGGCGTGGTCGCGCCGGCTCGCGCGGGCCAGCGACGAGCGGAGCCGGCGGGCCCTCGGGCGGGTCGTGCTGTCGCTGCTGGCGGCGCAAGTCGCGCTGACCGGGCTGTTCCCCGGGCTGGCGCGGACGTGGGAGTTCTGGCAGTACACGCTGGCGCTGCCCGTGGCGGTGCTCGCGGGTGGGCTGCTCGCGTGGCTGACGGTCGCGGGTTGGCGGCCGGGCGCCGGCGACCGCCGGTTCGTCCCCGGGATGTTCGACCGGGCCGGGTGGGCGACGGCGGCGCTGATCCCGCTGGCGGCGGTCGGGCCGTTCCTGTTCCGCATGGGCGAGCGCACCCTGCACGCGGCCCCGCCGGTCAAGGAGTCCGGCGTGATGAGCCCCGCGTGGCGCGGGGCGCTGGAGGTGGCGACGGACCCGCGCGACGTGATCCTGACCGACCTGCACGCGTCGAACCGGACGGAGGACGACACGCCCCTCGCCGGCGTCCACCACGCGCTGCCGTGGCTGGCGGACCGGTACATCCTGGCCGACGGGATGGGCGGGCAGCAGACGACGACGGAGGACGGATTGAAAGCGCTGATGTCCTCGTTCAAGGATCGGCGAATGCTTTATTTCTGGTTCGGGCTGGACCCGAAACTCGAGCCGTTCAAGAAGGACATCCTGGACAAGGTGTACAAGCGGTTCGAGTTGCCGGAGTTGAAGGTGCCGGCCGGGTCGCCGAAGCCGGCGGTGTACCTGATCCGCGGGATCGAAGGGGCGAACTGGAAGTTGATGGGCTCGATGGTGACGCCGGCGGGGCGGTCGGGGGCCGCGCCGAACTAACGCCGCGCATTCACACGCGCCTCGTGGAAACTGTCATCCCGAGGTATTCCGAGGGATCTGGATGGCAGTCAGGGGCCCGCTCGACACTGGCGTTCTGTCTTCGACAACAACGCGCGAGAGCGGCGGGGCCTTACGTTCGGGGCTAGATCCTTCGGAGTACCTCAGGATGACGGTGAGGGACGGTGGATGGGGGAGACGGGGGCGAGCTCCGGTCACACGTCCAGGATCTCCAAGTCGGCTCCCTTCAACACGGCGAGCGTCTCCGCGCCGGCAGTGGTGTTCGCGCGGTTGATCCACCGGCCCGCGCTGGCGGGGACGGCTTCGGCGAACGTCCAGGCTGCCGCCGCGCTGGTTGTGGCGGTGGCGCGGAAGACGCTGTCGGTCGTCTTGGAGAAGTAGAGGATGTCGGCCACCCCCGCCGCGTTGATGCGCAGGTTCGAGTACAGGCCGACCGACCCCTTGCTCGCGACCGCGCGCGGGCTCCATGTGGTGCCGTTGTACGTCGCGAACTTGAGGTCGGCGTTGTACGCGTCGTAGTAGCTCATCGCCGGGCGCTTGGTGGTCGGGCTGAACGCCAGCGAGATGAACCCGCCGCCGTACCTGGTCGCCGCGTCCACGGTCATCACGGCCCACGCGCTCTTGCCCTGCTCGGCGTACTTGAAGTGGCCGGTCGTCGTGTCCTCGTAGGCGGTGGCCCAGCGGCCCGAGAGCAGGTTCAGCGCCAGACTCGAGTACCGGCCGACGTCGTTGCCGGTGTCGATCGCAGTGACGGCGAAAGTATTGCCGTCGGCCGAGTCGCCCACGGCCACGCGGAGGTCCCCGCCGGTCTTGTAGTAGTAACTGATGACGGGCCGGCCGGCGGCGTCGTACTTCATCGACGGGTAGTAGCCGGTGATCTTGTTCGAGTCGACGACGCGGACGTCCCACGTCGACCCGTTGAAGTGGGCGTACTTGAGGTCGGCGTTGACCGAGTCGAGGTAGGCCATGCCGGGGCGGCCGAGGTTGTCGAGGGCGAGGGAGACGAACTGCCCGGTGAGCGGGCTGGCGTCGACGGTCTGGACGGCGCCCCAGACCTTGGCGGGGCTGCGCTTGGCGTACTTGAGGGTGCCGGTGGCCTCGTCGTACCAGGCGAAGTGGAGGTTGTTGGCCGAGTCGTAGGCGATGCCGTTGCCGGTGCCGCCCTCGCCGGGCGTCCCGGCCGGGGGCGGCGGGACGACGACGGTCTCGGTGTCGACGGAGACCGAGTACGTGCCGATCAGGTTCACGCCCGAGGTCACGCGAATGTAATACGTCCCGGCGACGAGTTGTGGCGAGAACGAGCCCGCAGTGAACGTGCCGAGGACGGCACCGGCGGTCGAGAGCAGGTAGGCCGACGGGAAGGCGGTCGCCCCGCCGTAGGTGACGGTCAAATCGACGTCGCTGGTCGCGCCGATCGTGAACTTGAAGTAGTCGTCAACGCCCGACAGCATGCGGACGCCCGTCACGCTGCCGGTGCCGCCGGTGAGCGTGATGGTGGCGGCGTTGCCCTGTGAGTTGTTGTTGAGCGTGTCGTCGACGGTGCGCGAGAGGCTGATCGCGTACGACCCGGTGAGGGTGGCCGCGGGCGCGTTGACGCGGACGTAGTACGTGCCGGCGGGGAGGCGGACGAGGTCCGACGCCGACAGGTTGCGGAGCGTGGTGCCGTTGGAGTCGAACAGCGTCCAGGTCGGCGTGAACTGGCCGCCGGTCGTGGTGAGGCCGAACGAGACGTCGGACCGCGCGCCGAGGACGAAGCGGTAGAAGTCGGCGTCGCCCTGGAGGAGCTTGAGGTTGTTGACCGACAGGGCGTCGTTGGTGAACGAGAGGGTGACGGCTGCGTTGAGCGTGTCGTTGTCTTCGTAGACGTCGTCGCCGGCGTTGTAGACCGAGGCGATGGCGGCGTTGACGCTGGCGCGGGGCCAGGTCAGGCCGGTGACCGAGTCGTACTTGTTCACGCCGGTCTGCTTGATCACGTCGATGATCTGGTGGCCGGTGAGCGACGGGTTGACCTGCTTGATCAGCGCGATCATGCCGGCGACGAACGGGGCCGAGAAACTGGTGCCGGTCGCCTGGAGGTAAATATGGCGGTTGGTGGCCGTCGGGTTGGCGGCGGGGCTGAGCCAGTACGGCAGCGGCACGTTCACGCCGGGCGCGAGTAGGTCCATCATCTCGCCGCGCTCGGTGCTGGTCCAAATGTTGTCGGAGACGTCGTGGGCGCCGATCGAGTAGACGGTGGGCTCGGCGCCGGGGTACTCGACGCCCGGGACGCCGTTCTGGATGCCGTTGTTGCCGGACGAGTTGGTGACGACGATGCCGAGGTTGTAAAGCGACTGGAACTCGTCGGCGCAGGGGCTCTCGCTCGTGGCGCTGACGTAGTGGCCCTTCCCGTTGGAGATGTTGACCGAGACGATGTGGTAGGCGTTGCCGGCCTGGATGTGGGCGATGACCCACTGGAGGGCGGCCTCGGCGTAGGGGGCCTCCTTGTTCCAGCCGAACCCGCCGGAGTCGGCGCGCAGCGCGACGATGTTGGCGCCCGGGGCGGCGCCCTGGTAGGTCGCGCCGTTGTAGGTGAAGGGAAGTGCGGCGGCGGCGCTCGCGGTGCCGGTGCCGTGCCCGTCGGTGTCCATGGGGTCGGCGTCGTCGTCGACGAAGTCCCACCCGCCGATCACCTTGTGCCCCGCGCCGAACCCGCCGCCCAGCGCGGGATGCATGTAGTCGACGCCCGTGTCGATCATGGCGATCGAGTAGCCCGCGCCGGTGACCGTCGGATAGTTGGCGGCGGCCGCGGCCTGGCCGGTGAGCGCGGGGAACGCCCCCCAGGCGAACAGGGTGCGGTCCTCGAGCGTCTCGACGGCCATGCGCGCGGCGGCGCGCACGGGGGCGGGGCGGCGGGTCTCACGGGCGGTCGACTTGGGCGTCACGTCCTGCAACTGCACATCCTCCAGGGGCGGTGGTTCCCGGCTCGGCGGGGAACGTCAAGCGTACAACCGGGTTGCCGCCCGGGCATTCCATGGCCGTGCGATAGTGCGGCCGGGACGGGGGTCAGCGCCCCATCGATCGTCTCGATCGGCACAACCGGCGCGGGCCGCGAGTTATCGGTCGTTGCGCGCCACAGAGCCCTCCGCGGCGCGAAGCGGGGCAGGATAGGAACGCCGGCGGGGCGCGGGTATTTCACTCCGAGAGAGCTGGCGCTCCACAGGAGTCATCGTCGGGCTCACACCGCGGCTTCACCTTGCAAACCACCCGCGCCGGGACTACAGTGAAACGAGTAATTTTCCGCCGGCGATTCGCGCGCGATCTTGCTGGTCGCAAACGATTGTCGGCGGCGGGCGGGACGGTTGATCAGCGGATGGCCGACGCCCGGGACAAGGTTATTGACGCACCCCCGCGCCGGGGCGTGCGAATCGCGCCGCGAAAGTGGCCCGCTTCGCACGGCCGGCATGTGAGACCGGGATACGAATCGTGGATCCGATCGGAGTCCAACTCGCGCAAGTCTTGACCGTCGTCGCGGCCGTCGCCGTGGTGTGGGTCCTCTGCCAACTGGCCCTGGGCTGGTTGGTCGAGGGTGCCCGTCCCGCGCGCCCGGTGCTGGCGGTCGCCGTGCGGCAGCCCGCGCGGCGCGCGACCCGGCGCCAGGTCGCCGAAGACGTTACGCCACTCCCGTCACGGGACCCACCTCGCCTCCCCCCGTACGACGCCGCCGACCAGAGGCACGGGTCGGATCCGGTCGACCGATTCGGTCGATTGGGCTGATCCCGCGCCGTCGGCGAACGTCGCGGTCTCGCGCGTCAGTCACCTTCCCCAATCCATCCGCTGGATGAACCCGCGGCCGCGATGCCGCGCGGGCGAACGCCCTTCAGTCATGACGGGCGCGCGCCGGCGCGGTGGGTGGACCGCAGACTGGGGAATCGCACCATGAACCCGACCCTATGGGTGTTGATCGGCGTCGTCATCGGCGCCGCCGCCGCCTACGCCCTCCTGATCTTCACCGGCAAGAACATCGTCGAGCAGGCCAAGCAGCAGGCCGCCCAGCACGCCGAGACCAGCCGCCTGGCGGCCGAGGGCAAGGCGCGCGAGATCGAGCTCGCGGCCAAGGACAAGCAGCGCGCGATCCGCGAGCAGTTCGACAAGGAGTCCGAGGCCACCAAGCGCGAGATCAAGGAGCAGGAACAGCGCCTCGCCAAGCGCGAGGACACGCTCGACCGCAAGCTCGACACGCTGAGCGTCAAGGAGAAACACCTCGACGAGCTCGACGGCCGGCTGACCCTCCGCGACCGCCAGCTCCAGGCGAAGGAAAACGAGCTGGACGGGGTGCTCAAGGACCAGAAGAACCGGCTGCTGCAGATCGCCGGCATGAACTTCGACCAGGCCCGCGAACTGCTGCTGTCGCGCATCGAGGACGAGTGCAAGGGCGAGTGCGGGGCGCTGATCCAGCGAATGACCGAACAGGCCACCGAGGAAGCGCGGGATAAGAGCCGGAACATCATCCTCGCCGCCATCCAGCGGTACGCGGCCGACCAGACGAGCGACCACACGGTCAGCACCGTGCAGATCCCGTCCGACGACATGAAGGGCCGCGTGATCGGCCGCGAGGGGCGGAACATCCGCAGCTTCGAGAAGACGACCGGCGTCGACGTGATCATCGACGACACGCCGGGCGTGGTCGTCGTCAGCTGCTTCGACCCGGTGCGGCGCGAGATCGCGCGGATCACCCTCGAGCGGCTCGTTCAGGACGGCCGGATCCACCCGGCCCGCATCGAAGAGGTGCACGCGCTGGTCACCAAGGAGATGGACGAAGAGCTGATGCGGATCGGCAAGGAGGCGATCCAGGAGGCGAACCTCCCGAACATCCCCAAGGCGGTCATCCCGATGCTCGGGCGGCTCGCCTACCGGACGAGCTACGGGCAGAACGTCCTGCGGCACTCGATGGAGGTCGCGTACCTGTCGCAGACGATCGCCGACGAGCTGGGCCTCGACGGCACGCTCGCCCGCCGGGCCGGCCTGCTGCACGACATCGGCAAGGCGATGGACCACGAGACCGAGGGCGGCCACCCGCAGATCGGCATGGAGTTCCTCAAGAAGTTCAACGAGCCCGAGGCCGTGTTGAACGCGACGGCCGGGCACCACGGGGACGTCCCGGCGACCACGCCGTATACGCCGATCATCATGGCCGCCGACGCGATCAGCGCGTCCCGCCCCGGTGCCCGGCGGGAAAGTTTGGAGCGCTACGTCAAGCGGCTGCAGGAGCTCGAAGACCTGGCCAAGGGCTTCGAGGGCGTGCGCATGGCGTACGCGATCCAGGCCGGGCGCGAGGTGCGCGTGATCGTCGACGCGCGGACGATCGACGACAAGGTGACCGCCAAGCTCGGCCGCGACATCGCCAAGAAGATCGAGGACGACCTCACCTACCCGGGCGAGATCAAG
>DATHXE010000585.1:0-2368 GCA_035459845.1 Tepidisphaeraceae bacterium
GCGCGGGAAGCGGTAGACGTGCCAGGCGTTGTCCTTGGCGTCGCGGACGTGGACGAACGTCGAGCGCCGATCCCAGCCGCTGGACCAGAGCGGGTCCTGGTCGGTCGCGTTGCCGTAGATGCCGCCGGGGCCGGTGACTTCCACATGTTGCCGGCGGGAGATGATCTTCCAGCCGGCGTCGGAGCCGACGTCCTTGCCGTTCCACTCGGCGAGCACGCCGGCGTCTTCCGACTTGGGGTCGGGCTTGCCGGGGATGTTCTTCCCCTCCTTGGTGAGCTTCTCGAGGCCGCCGCCGGCGTGTTCGCCGTTGTTGGACTGGGCGAGGACCCCTTGGCCGGAGTAGGCGCCCTTGGAGTGCCACCCGGGGACGGGCTTGACGAACAGGCGATTGGATTCGAGCGTCTTGACGTCGACCTCCCAGACCGGGCCTTCCATGTCGACGAAGTAGACCTTGCCGGCGGGGTCGGCGAGGTGCCGCGCCGTCGCCGTGTACCGGCCGGGCATCTTCTTCACGTCGACCGTGCGGACCGTGCCCTTGTCGTCGATGAAGTAAGCGCCGATGACGAGCTGGTTGGACTCGCGGTGGATCAGGCGGTTGGCGTGCGTCCCGCCGACGGACTCGGGGCGGAGGGTCAGGTCCATTGTGGCCGGGTCGACCATGTGGAGCTTGTCGTCGGAGCCGACGCGCTGGTGGGGCGGATAGGTGACGTACCAGAGCTTCCCGGCCCAGGGGACGACGGCGCCAATGCCGCACTCCCCGCCGCCGTTGAAGGCGCAGAGGTGGGGGTAAACCCCGGAGACTTGCACGTGCTTGCCGCTTTGAGGCGGGGAAGGGGGGGCGTCGGCGGCACCGCTATATAAGGGGACGAGGGCGGCGAGTGCGGCAAGGACGAGTCGGCGGGAAGGCTTCATCATGGTATGCGGCTATATTAGCAACGGGGAGATTCGTTGCGAGGAAAATGTGTGAGGGAGGACGCTGAGGGTTTACCCGACGGGGAGCACGGCGCGAAGGCGATCGATAATGGGCGGCAGGACTTCGAGGGCGCGGTCGACGTCGGCTTGGGTGGAGTAGCGGGAGAGGGAGAAGCGGATGGCGCCGTGGGCGAGCTTGGGGTCGATGTTCATCGCACGCAGCACGTGGCTGGGTTCGAGGGAGCCGCTGGCGCAGGCGGCGCCGGCGGAGGCGCAGACGTCTTGTTCGGAGAGGAGGAGCAGGATGGCCTCGGCTTCGAGGCGGGAGAAGCCGACGTTGGTGGTGTTGGGGAGGCGGGGGGCGGCGCCGTTGACGGCGGAGTCGGGGATGCGGGTGAGGATTTGGGATTCGAGGTGGTCGCGGAGGGAGAGGAGTTGAGAGGGGGAGAGGATGGGGAGCGCGGAGGGGTGTTCGGGCGCGTCAGCAACGCGTTGCGTCGCAGCTGACTCGGACGAAAGCCATTGTTGCGCGAGTTCGGCGGCTTGGCCCATGCCGACGATGCCGGGGACATTTTCAGTGCCGCCGCGGCGGCCGCGCTCTTGCGGGCCGCCGACGAGGGTGGGGCGGAGGCGGAGGCCGCGGCGGGTGAAGAGGGCGCCGGCGCCCTTGGGGCCGTGGAACTTGTGGGAGGCGAGGCTCATCGCGTCGACGCCGAGCGCGGCGACGTCGACGGGGATCTTGCCGACGGCCTGCGTGCCGTCGCAGTGGAAGGGGATGCGCCGCTCGCGGCAGAGGCGGGCGACGTCGGCGACGGGGAAGAGGACGCCGGTCTCGTTGTTGGCCCACATGAGGGTGACGAGGGCGACGTCGTCGGTGAGGGCGGCGGCGAGTTGGTCGAGATCGAACTGGCCGGCGAGGTTGACGGGGAGCTCGACGACGTTTGCGAGGCCGTCCTTGGCGAGGGCGGCGCAGAGCTCGCGGGTGGCGGAGTGCTCGACGGTGGTGGTGACGATCGTCTTGCGCGGGGCGCGGACGGCGAGCAGGCCGCGGATCGCGGTGTTGACGGCCTCGGTGCCGCCGCCGGTGAAGAGGAGCTCGGACTCGGCGGAGTTGATCAGGTGAGCGAGTTGTCCGCGGGCCTCGTCGATGCCCTGACGGGCGCGCTGGCCGAAGCGGTGGACGGAGGAGGGGTTGCCGTACCACTCTTCGAGGTACGGGCGCATGGCGTCGACCACCTCGGGCGCGGGGCGGGTGGTGGCGTTGTTGTCGAGGTAGACGAGGGGCATGTCATCGGGATTGTAGCGGCGGCGAGCGAGGTGTCGCGAAGCGACGATGCTCCGGGTGCCATGCCCTCGCGAGCCGCGGACTCGGTTGATCAGCGAAACGGCGCTTTCGGCTCGCGTGGGCATGCCCCAGCGGCGTTCGAACATGTAACGAAGTCCGTTCGAACGTCGA
>DATHXE010000586.1:0-5716 GCA_035459845.1 Tepidisphaeraceae bacterium
GCAGGTACGAATCGAACTGGCGCTCGATCGCGTTGACGGCGTCGAAGAGTGCGAGGTGGACGATCGCGAGGTTCCGCGAGGCGACTGGCGGGTTGGAGCGGGCGAAGCGGATGGCGGCGAGGGCCTGGTCGTTCCAGTCGAGGACGACGTCGCCTGGGGCGTGGGCGGCGAGGAGGGTGCGGGACTCGAGGGGGTGGATGGTGGCGCTCGGGCTGGGCATGGGCGGACCTCCTTCAGGATGTGTGTCAGCGAGCTTAACCTGGGGGCGGGGGGTGGGAAATGGAAAATGGTACTTGCTCGCAGCGGTGGGCGGCGAGCGAACAATCCGCACCGTGATACACACAATCGAGATCTGCTTGCTGCGCGGAAGGGAAGTTTGGTATTATTTAGGTGCGATATGGCTCTCGGCTCCAGCATCGAGTGGACGGACGCGACTTGGAACCCGGTTCGCGGGTGCACCAAGATCAGCCCGGGGTGCGCGCACTGTTATGCGGAGACGCTGGCCGAGCGGTTTCGGGGGGTGCCGGGGCATCCGTACGAGCAGGGGTTCGATCTGAAACTGGTGCCGGAGAAGTTGAGCGAGCCGCTGAAGTGGGCGAAGCCGGGGATGGTGTTCGTCAACTCGATGAGCGACTTGTTTCACGAGGGGGTGCCGGACGAGTACGTGGTGGCGGTGGCGCGGGTGATGGCGCGGGCGGACTGGCACCACTACCAGGTGCTGACGAAGCGCGCGGACCGGCTGCGCGAGATGCTGGCGGGACCGCTGGCGTTCGCGGCGGGGCTGCGGCACGTCTGGTGGGGCGTTAGCGTGGAGAACCGGAAGCACGGGCTGCCGCGGGTGGAGGCGCTGCGGGCGGCGCCGGCGGCGGTGCGGTTTTTGTCGGTCGAGCCGCTGTTAGAGGACCTGGGCGAGGTTGATCTGCGCGGGATTCACTGGGTCATCGTCGGCGGGGAGAGCGGGGCGGGGGCGCGGCCGATGAAGCGCGAGTGGGTGGTATCAATCAGGCGACAGTGCAAAGCGGCGCGGGTGCCGTTCTTCTTTAAGCAGTGGGGTGGGGTGCGCAAGAGTGAAGCGGGAAGATTGCTCGACGACAGGACGTACGACGAGTTTCCCGAACTCGTCCACCGGCCCGTACCGGCGGCGAGTGAGCGTCGAGCGGCGATCGGGGAGGTAGATGCGCTCTACCGGCAAGGGTTGAGTCATGTCCGAACTGTACGAAGGGCGCGAGCAGGCGCGCGTTAAGCACGCCATCCTGCGGAAGTACCTGGAGCGATTCGCGCACGTAATCGGGATGGGCCATTCCCGAGCCATCACGTATGTGGATGGTTTCAGCGGGCCGTGGAGCGCGCAGTCGGATGATTATTCGGACACGTCGTTTGGCATCGCCCTTCAGGAGTTGAGAAAGGCAAGGGCGACGTGCAACGACGTTGGAAAGCCGCTCCAACTCCGGTGCTTCTTCGTCGAGAAGGACAGGAAGGCTTTTGCTCAACTCTCGCGGTTTGCGGCGTCTGTCGGCGACGGGATCGAGATCGAGACCAAGTGCTCTAGCCTCGCAGCCGCCGTGCCGGACATCCTTCGATTCGTCAACGCGAGTTCGCCTCGATCTTTTCCGTTCTTCTTCCTGGACCCGAAGGGGTGGTCCGCGCTGGAGTACGCGGCGATCGAACCACTCATCCGTCTGGACCCGGGCGAGATCCTTGTGAACTTCATGTCGGAGTTCATCCGTCGGTTCATCGAAGTGCCTCACCCGGATGTGCAGGACAGCTTCGATCGGATGTTCGGCCCATTCAAGCCGCCGCCGACCGCGCTGAAAGGGCTCCAGTCAGAGGATTTGGACGACGTGCTGGTCGACGCCTATGCGGAGCTCTTGCGCCGGACCGGAAATTTTGATTACGTGTGTCGTGCGATCATCCTCAGGCCGGAGAGCGATCGAACTCTCTATCACTTAATATATGCCACCCGGCATTGGAAGGGCGTGCAGGAATTCAAGAAGGCCGAAGGGGACGGTATGGATGTCCAAGAGTCGACGCGTGCCGAGGTGAAGAGCCGGCGCAAGGCTGGCGATGCCCCCTTCCTATTCTCGGCAAGCGTGATGGACGACCCCCGCCATTACGAGCGGTTGCGGAGTCGGTACTTATCCAAGGCACGAGCCAAGGTGGCGGCACTCATCAAATCGCACGCTAGCCTCGCGTTCGAGGAAGTCTGGGCGACGGCACTCTCCGAGCCGATCGTTCAGCAAGCCGATTTAGACGCATGGATCAGCGAATGGCGCGCGCGCGGGCAGGTGGTGATTGCGGGAATGGCGCCGAAGCAGCGGGTGTGCAGGTGTGGTCAGGGACTTCGGATCGAATCGTCGGTTTCGTTCCGCGATTGACCATACATCGCGTGCATTCTGTCGCCCCTCCGGGGCTCTGTGTATTGCGTTTGTGAGGACCCAGGGCTTGCGCCCTGGGCTACTCTCTTTCGCAGCTCCGCGGCTGGGGGTCGGGGGTGCGGAGGGCGTTTAGGACCGCGTCGAAGGCGGGTTTGGGTTTGAGTTTGCGGTCGAAGAGCAGGGGGTGGTTGGTGCGGTTGCGGACGGGGTAATTGTTGAGCCAGGAGTGGGCGTCGTGGGTGCCCCAGAGGGTGACGCGGGTGACGGTGTCGGTGTGTTTGTTCACTAAGGTGAAAATGTCGGCGTAACGTTTGGCCTGCGCGGCTAGGACGGCGGGGGGGCAGGCGTCGCGGTAGGGGTCGGGGCCGTGGCCGCGGGTGGCTTGGAGGTCGGCGCCGGGGGTGTGGGTGGGGAGGACGTCGATGTCGAGTTCGGTGAGCATGACCTTCACGCCCTCGGCCTTGAAGGCGGTGATGGCGGCGTCGATGTCGGCGAGGGCGGGGTGATCGAGGTGCCAGTGGGCCTGGATGCCGACGGCGTCGACGCGGACGCCGGCGGCCTTGAGGGTGCGGAGCAGGCGGACGGCGCGGGCGCGCTTAACGGGGAGCTCGATGTTGAAGTCGTTGTAATAAAGCTCGGCGGCGGGGTCGGCCTCGCGCGCGAAGCGGAAGGCGTGGGCGAGGTAGTCGTCGCCGATGGCGCGGCGGGCGGGGGTGTCGCGGAGGTCGGCGGGGCCTTTGTCGGCGGCGGGGCGGAGGTCGGGGACGGGTTCGGCGAGGGCTTCGTTGACGACGTCCCAGCCGCGGACTTTGCCGCGGAAGTGGGCGGCGACGGTCACGATGTGCGTGCGGAGGTTGGCGAGGGCGGCGTCGCGCGCGAGGGGTTTGCCGGCGGCGTCCTCGTACATCCAGCGGGGCGATTGCTCGTGCCAGCAGAGGGCGTGGCCGATGAGGGCGAGGCGGTGCCTGGCGGCGAAGTCGGCGAGCTGGTCGGCGGCGGCGAAGGTGAATTGGCCGGGCTTGGGCTGGAGGGCGGCGGGCTTGAAGGCGTTTTCGGGGGTGAGGGCGTTGAAGTGGGTGGCGATGAGGGCGGCGACCGCGGGGTCGGCGAGGTGGTGGGGGTCGGCGGCGGTGCCGATCAGGAGGGTGGCCGGGGCGGCGGCGCGGAGGGGGGTGGGGGCGGCGGCGTGGGCGTCAGCGCAGCAGGCGGCGAGGGCGGCAACGACCGGCGCGAGGAAGTAGCGCATCGGATTGATTATGACGTGCGACGGCGTTGGTCGCACGTCGGGGAGCCGCGGGGCGGTCCTGGGTGGGCGTGAGCGCGTCGGTTATCGCGCGGCGCGGTGGCGGCGGCGGCGGAAGAGGGTGGTCGCGGCGGCGGCGGCGACGAGGGCGGCGGTGGACGGCTCGGGCACGCCGTTGAGGATGACGTTGTCGACCCGCGCGATGTTGCCGGTGTCGACGGACGCGTCGAACTCGAAGATCTTGAACGTGACGGGGGAGGTCAGGTTCTGGAACTGGGCGCCGGTCAGGTCGACGACGGCCTGGTTGAAGGACGAGGTGGTGCTGTTGACGGTCTTGGTGAGCGTCGTGCCGATGTTGCTGGCGAAGCCGTCGAGGCTCGAGCGGACGACGAAGTTGGCGGTGTAGTTGGTGCCGTTGGCGACCGAGTTCCCGCCGTAGTCGAAGGTGAGCGACGACAGGGAGGTCGGGCCGACGGTGGGGGTGAGTGTGAAGCCGAAGGAGTCGTCGTTGGTGACGGCGGCGGCGTCGGTGGTCGCGGACGAGGCGTCGGAGCGGTAGAACGCCATGTTCGTGCTGTTCGAGACACCGGCCTTGGTCGCGTCCCCACCGGTGAAGACGCCCTTGGTGAAGGCGCCGGCGGTGGAGGTGGGGTCGGTGTCGGTCGAGTTCGCCGAGCCGCTATTGAAGGGGTAGCTGGCGATTACGGCGGCGCCGGCGCGGCCGGCCGCCGTCGCGGACAGCACGGTGACTGCCGCGGCGACCCAGGCGCGCGGCGAAGCGAATCGAGAACGACAACCGGGCATCGAGCATCCCTCCGAAACGGGCGCGCCCCTACGGCGGGCGTGAGCAGAGCATACCCGCGCGGAGCCTATTAACAAGCAGAATCTGCCGGTAGGGGCTCTCGGGTCGCGCGATGCTCGCGCGACCATAAACGCATATGGTGGTTGAAGTTGCCTTGTGGTCGATCGGAAGCTGCGCCGGCCGCGGGCTGGGCGGGCACCGTCGGGAAGCGCTTTGCGACCGTCAATACCGGACTGGGCGGTTCCCCGTCACCGCCGGAAGAACGTCTTTCCCTGCTTGTTGAACTTCGACAGCCGGTTGTTCACGTACAACCCTTCCAGCAGAAACTCGCCGGCGCTGGCGAGGTGGTCGGGGTTGGTGGGGTCCAGGCCGAGTTCGGTGGCTAGCTTGGCGGCGCTTTGGGGCAGGGTCTTGATGAGCTTCATGTTGGCGGTGAACTCTTCGGAGGGGAGGTCGTCGCCGCTGGGGAAGGTGAGGTGGCCCTTGAACTGTTCCTGGATGGCGTCGTAGTCGTCGGGGTCGGCGTGCTTGGCGAAGATCTGTTTGACGGCCTCGCCGATCAGGGACTGGACGAGCTTGTCCTCGGCGCCGTCCTCATCGGCGGCGAGGGTCATTTCGATCTTGCCGCGGCAGGAGGCGACGAGGAAGTTGAGGTCGCAGACGCGGGCGGTGACGTCGGACTTGCCCTGGAGGATGGCGCGGCGCTCGGCGGAGCTGACCACCGTTTCGAGGTTGGCGATGGAGGTGCGGACGCTGACGCCGGAGGATTGGGAGACGTGCGGCGATGAACGGGCCTTGCGGACGACTTCCTCGATGACCTCGGCCATGAAGGGGGGGACGTGGACGCGCACGCCGGAGGGCGAGCCGTCGGCCGCTTCATTGCGGTCGACGTAGGCGTTGGCGGTGGCGATCGCGATGCCTTCCTTGAGATCGGCGGGGTAGTGGGTGCGGATGACCGAGCCGATGCGGTCCTTCAGGGGCGTGACGATCCGGCCGCGGTTGGTGTAGTCTTCGGGGTTGGCGCTGAAGACGAGGCAGACGTCGAGGTTGAGGCGGATTGGGTAGCCGCGGATCTGGATGTCGCGCTCTTCGAGGACGTTGAACAGGCCGACCTGGATGCGCGGGGCGAGGTCGGGGAGCTCGTTGATGGCGAAGATGCCGCGGTTGGAGCGGGGGATGAGGCCGAAGTGCATGGTGGCCTCGTCCGTGAGGTAGCGGCCCTCTGCGTGCTTCACCAGGTCCACCTCGCCGATGAGGTCGGCGATCGTGACGTCGGGCGTGGCGAGCTTTTCGTGG
>DATHXE010000587.1:0-1681 GCA_035459845.1 Tepidisphaeraceae bacterium
CACGCGTCATGACGACTCCTTGTGGGGAAGAGAGGAGTATAACACGGGTGTTAGTGGTTACAAAACAAAATTCCGCGCGCCCGATGAGGCTTGGCCACTTCAGTGGCCGAGTCCGCCCGCCAAACGAAGAAGGGCGATCCCAAGCCGGGATCGCCCTTCCGTTCATCTCAGGTTCAACCGATCAATCAACTGCACCCCATCGAATTCCCGCAGTTCAAGCACTTGTAACAAGTGCCCGAACGCACGGTAATCGACCAACACACGTCGCACGCCGGCGCATCACTCTGCATCTCGGCGCCCTGCTGGCTCAGCGGGTCAACGACCACCGCCAGCCGCAAATTCACGCCGCCGGTCGACTCGGTCGGTTGCGGGGTCGGCAGGTCCTCGCCGTACGCGAACGGGGCGGCCGTGTCCGGCTCGATCCGCGGGCCGTGGCCGTTGCCCGACTTCTTCGCCGTCCCGCCGCGGAGGCTGACGTCGCCGCCGGCGTCCGGCGTGCTCGGGCCCAGGTCGTGCGCGGTCGGGGGCGGGGCAGATGCCGCGGGCGCCGGGTTGGTCTTGGCCGACGCCTCGACCTTCTTCGGCTCCGGCCGCTTCGGGGCGTGCGTGGCGCGGTAGCCGGGGATGAACTCCATCGCCAGCCACCGGAAGATGTAGTCCGTCAGCGATTTCGCGAACGGGATCTCCTGGTTGCGCGTCATGCCGCTGGGCTCGAACCGGACGTGCTCGAACTTGCGCACCAAACTCTCGACCGGCACGCCGTACTGCAGCGCGACCGACACGAGAGTCGCCACCGTGTCCATCAGCCCGCCGATCGTCGAGCCCTCCTTCGCCATCGTGATGAACACTTCGCCCGGCTGGCCGTCCTCGTACAGGCCCGTCGTGATGTAGCCCTCGTGGCCGGCCACGTCGAACTTGTGCGTCAGCGCGTTCCGAGTGTCCGGCAGGCGCCGGCGCAGCGGCCGCTCGACCACGCGCTCCACGATCTTCTCGATGATGTGCGTGTGGTGCGGGGCCGGCGCCAGGTTGTCCGACTTGCCCGCGCCGATCGCCGCGACCATCGCGACCTGGGCGACGTCGCTCGCGACCTCGTCGCGGGCCGCTTCCACCGCCTCCTCGTCCTCCTCGTCGGTGTTCTTCTCGAGCTCCTCGTCCGACTTAATGTTGAGGGGCTGACTCAGCTTCGAGCCGTCGCGGTACAGCGCGTTGGCCTTGAGCCCGAGCTTCCACGACAGCTCGTACGAGTGTTTGATGTCCTCGACGGTCGCCTCGTTCGGCAGGTTGATCGTCTTGGAGATCGCGCCGGAGATGAACGGCTGGGCGGCCGCCATCATGCGGATGTGCCCGTCGGCGTGGATGAACCGCTGGCCGTACTTGCCGCACTTGTTCGCGCAGTCGAACACGGGCAGGTGCTCGTCCTTCAGGTGCGGGGCGCCCTCGATCGTGCCCCGGCCGCAGATCACGTCGTTCGCCTCGTTGATCTGCTTCTTCGAGAACCCCAGGCGCGTCAGCAGGTTGAAGCCCGGGGTCGACCGCTCGCCCTCGGTCACGCCCAGGCGCTCCAGCGTCTCGGGGCTGAGCGACCACGCGCTGAACGCGAACCCGAGCTCGAACACGCCGTGCAGCGTCTCCTCGATCTTGCGGAGCTCGAGGTCGGTAAAGCCCTTGGCCCGGAGCGAGT
>DATHXE010000588.1:0-1809 GCA_035459845.1 Tepidisphaeraceae bacterium
CGCCGCGCCGCCCAGGCCCCCCCGCGCCTGCTCGAATCGATGGAGTACAGCCTGACCGCCGGCGGCAAGCGCCTCCGCCCGGGGCTCGTGCTCGAGTGCGCCCAGGCGTGCGGCGCGACCGACGATTCCCCCGCAGGCCGATCCGCCCTCGCCGCCGCCGGCGCGATCGAGCTCATTCACACGTTCAGCCTCGTGCACGACGACCTGCCCGCGATGGACGACGACGACCTCCGCCGCGGCCGACCGACCAACCACAAGGTTTACGGCGAAGCCATGGCCATCCTCGCCGGCGACGCGATGACCACCGTCGCGTTCGAGCTGATCGCCGCCGACGCCAGCCCCGCCGACGTCGCGATCCGCCTCGTCGCCGAGCTCGCCCACGCGACCGGCCCCGAGGGCATGATCGGCGGCCAGGTCCTCGACATGGAAGGCGAGGGCAAAAACCTCGCGATCGACGACCTCCGCCGGCTCCACGCCATGAAGACCGGCGCCCTGCTCCGCAGCGCCTGCCGCCTGGGCGCGATCGCCGCCGGCGCGCCGGAAAACAAGCTCACCGCCGCCACCGACTACGGCCGCCACCTCGGCCTCGCCTTCCAGATCGTCGACGACCTCCTCGACGTCACCAGCACCCCCGAGCAGATGGGCAAGGCCACCGGCAAAGACGCCGGCCGCGGCAAGAACACCTACCCGTCGCTCCTCGGCATGGAAGCCAGCGAGCAGGCCGCCCGGGATGCCGTCGACGCCGCCCTCTCTGCCCTCACCCCCTTCGGCCCCGAAGCGGACGGACTGCGCGACCTGGCGCGGTTCGTCGTCGAACGCCAGCACTAACCGCGCGACCGACCTTCCTTTTTGGCCGCCGGGCTTGCCCAGCGCGTCCAACCGCGCTCGCCCCGGACAAGCGTCCCAGCAGTCCTCCCGTGACGGAACTCGCCGCTCCGTCGCTCACTCCTCCCGCACCACCCGGAACCCGACGAACCCCCCGTCCGACAGCCAGCTCAACCCCTGCGGGATGTTCGGGTCGTTACGCTGCCACTTCTTATTCTCGTACGCCTCTCGCTGCCCCGGGTGCACGTCCGGCGCGTCCTCCGCGTACGAGCCCCCGGCCACCGCCTCGCTCCCGTCCAGCATCGTCACCCACTCCGCCACGTTCCCCAGCGTGTCATACAGACCCCACGCGTTCGGCTTCTTCTTCGCCACGGGGTGCGTCTGATCATCCGAGTTGGCCGAGTACCACGCGACCGCCTTCAGCTCCGCCGCCGGCAGCTTCGTCGCCGGCCCGCCCGCCCGGCACGCGTACTCCCACTCCGCCTCCGTCGGCAGCCGGTACTTGTGCCCCGTCATCTTCGACAGCCACTTGCAGTACTCTCTGGCCTCCCGGCAAAACAGGCTCCCCGCTGGCGACCCGCTCCGCCCCCACCCGCGGTCCGGCGGCGAGTACGGCGCGCTCGGCCGGCTCAGGATCACCCCCTTATCGGTCCGCATCCCCTTCTTCTCCTTCTCCGGGACGTCCGGCAGGTCCAGGATCTCCCAGTAGACGTCGTACTCGTCCCACGTCACCTCGGTCCGCCCGATCCACACCGGCTTGACCTCGACCTCCACGTCCTTCCCGTCCTTGTCCTTGATCGTCACCTTACCCACCGGCAGCTTCACCAGCGTGAACTCCACGACCGAGTTGGGAATCTTGATCCGGTACGTCGTCGTCGCCGGCTGTTCCTTGACCGCCGCAGGCTTGTCCTCGCCGAACGCGCCCGGCGCCGACCACCCAACGAGCGCGCCGACCACCGCAAACACGACCGATTGGCACCTCAT
>DATHXE010000589.1:0-9208 GCA_035459845.1 Tepidisphaeraceae bacterium
TCGGCCCCGTGCTCCGCCGCCCCCCGCGCCCGCGCCGCCGTGACCACCGCCTTGGCCAGCGGGTGCGAACTCGCGCGCTCGACGGCGGCCGCCAGTCCCATCACGTCGCGCTCGTCGTACCCCGCCATGACGACCACGTCCGTCACCTCCGGCCGCCCGCGCGTCAGCGTCCCCGTCTTGTCCATCGCCACCGCCCCGACGCGCCCCAGATTTTCCAGGTGTGCCCCGCCCTTCACCAGCACGCCCAGCCGAGCCGCCCGCGCGATCCCCGACAGCACCGCCGCCGGCGTCCCGATCGCCAGCGCGCACGGGCTCGCCGCCGTCAGGAACGCCATCGACCGGTAAAACCACGTCGCCCACGCCCCGCCCCCCAGCACCACTGGCAGCACCATCACCGCCGCGGTCCCCACCAGCACCCCCGGCACGTACCACCGCTCCACCCGCTCGGCGAACATCTGCGTCGGCGACTTGCTCGCCTGCGCCTCGTTCACCATCGTCACGATTTTCGCCAGCGTGCTCTCGCCGGCCAGTTTCGTCACCCGCGCGACCAGCAGTCCTTCCCCGTTGATCGTCCCCGCGAACACCGCGTCCCCGGGGGCCTTCTCCGCCGGCACGCTCTCGCCCGTGATCGGCGACTGGTCCACCCCCGACGTCCCGCTCTCGACCACCCCGTCCGCCGGCACCCGGTCGAACGGCCGCACGACCACCCGGTCGCCCACCACCAGCGCCTCGACCCGCACGAGCCGCTCGGCCCCGTCCGCCCCGCGGACGATCGCCGTCTCCGGCGCCAGCTTCGCCAGCGCCGCGATCGCCCGCCGCGCCTTGTCCATCGCCATCAGCTCGCCCGCCCCGCCCATCGCGAACAGGAACAGCAACAGCGCCCCCTCCTCCCACTCGCCCAGGACCGTCGCCCCGATCGCCGCCGCGAACATCAGCACGTCGATGTCGAACTTGAAGCGGGACAGTACCTTTACCGTATCCACCAGCGTCCCCCACCCGCACAGCACCATCGACCCGATCACCAGCGGCAGCCGGACTGCCTGCGGCCCGCCCGCCGCGTGCACCGCCCATGCCGCCACGAGCAGGACGCCGCCCAGCAAGCCCCAGCCGAGCTCCGGGTACGCGCGGACGGTCCGCGCGAACCGCCCGAGGACGCCCGGGCTACTCCGGCGCGACCCGCCCGCCGCCGCCGCCGGGCCCGTGATCCGCACGCCCACCTTCTCCAACTCCCGCACGAGCTCGGCCACGGCGCAGTGGCCCCGGTCGAACGAAACGTGCACCGTCCCCGCCGCCGCCGACGCGTACGCCGACACCCCGGGCAGCGCGCCCAGCGCCGCCTCGACCGCCCGCGCGCCCCGCCGCCCGCGCATGCCGTTTACCGCCAGCGCGATCTCCGCCCGCGCCCCCGGCGACCGCCGCGCTTCCCCGCTCAACTGCGCGTCGAACGCGTGCCGCACGCCGCCAACCGTCGGGGTTTCCGTGTCAACCGGTGCCATTACCGCCATCCTAACGCCCGGGCTGCAATTCCCGCATACCCCGCCAACTTGGTGCCGCACCGACACTCTTTCCGCACGCCCGTAACCCCCCTCTGCTACGCTCCTTACTCACCTCCGCGGCCCTGTGAATTTTGGACGTTCCGCCCCGGAACAATGTCGGATATGACATCTAGTCGTGGAGAGTTGTGTCCGCCGAATCGATCTTACCGCACCAAAAAAGTAGAGGCGACCATGGGTACCCAGGGGCATTTGCTGGTTGTCGAGGACGATGAGACCACGCGCAAGGCGCTGGTCCACCGCCTGAAGTCCGAGGGGTTCACCGTCCACGGCGCCGACAGCGCCGACAAGGCCATCTCCTACGTCGAGGAGGGCGTCGACGTCGTCCTGTCCGACCTGCACATGGGCGACGTCAGCGGCATCGACCTGATGACCCTCTGGAAGCAGCGCAAGCCCGAGACGCACTTCATCGTCATTACCGGCGAGGCGAGCGCCTCCGCCGCCGTCTCGGCGATGAAGGCCGGCGCGTTCGACTACATCCAGAAGCCGGTCAACATCGACGAGCTGACGATCCTGCTCAAGCGGGCGATCGACTCCAACCGCAAGGAGAAGGAGATCGACGACCTCCGCCGCCGCCTGGACCAGAAGTTCGGCCTCGACCAGATCGTCGGCCAGTCGAAGCAGATGCGGGACGTGTTCGCCAAGATCCAGCGCGCCGCCCCCGTCGATTCGACCGTGCTGATCCTCGGCGAGTCGGGCACCGGCAAGGAGCTCGTCGCCCAGGCCCTGCACCACAACAGCCCCCGCAAGAAGCAGGCGTTCGTCGCCGTCAACATCGCCGCCGTTCCCGCCACCCTCGTCGAGTCCGAACTCTTCGGCCACGTCCGCGGCGCCTTCACCGGCGCGACCGACCGGCGCATGGGCCGGTTCGAGCAGGCCGACGGCGGTACCCTTTTTATCGACGAGGTCGGCGACTTCGAACTCCCCCTCCAGGCCAAGCTCCTCCGCGTCCTCGAGTCCCTCCAGGTCACGCCGGTCGGCGGCCACGAGGACCGCAAGATCAACGTCCGCGTCCTCGCCGCCACCAGCCGCGACATCAACAAGATGGTCAAGGAAGGCACCTTCCGCGAAGACCTCTTCTACCGCCTGAACGTCATCCAGATCCGCCTGCCAGGCCTGCACGAGCGCACCGACGACATCCCGATCCTTTGCGAGCACTTCCTCAAGGAGATCGCCGAGAACAAGCACACCGCCAAGAAGCGCATCAGCCCCGAGGTCATGCGCCGCCTGATCTCCTACCGCTGGCCCGGCAACGTCCGCGAGCTCCGCAACACGCTCGAGAGCATGATGGTCCTCGCCGACGGCGACGTCCTGACCGAAAACGACCTCCCCGAGCGCATCACCCAGGAGGCCCTGCCCGCCGGCAGCTCGGGCGCGATCCCATCCGGCCTGACCATGGAGCAGCTCGAGCGCATGGCGATCAACAAGACCCTCCAGGAGTGCGGCGGCAACCGCACCCACGCCGCCGCCCGCCTCGGCATCTCCGTCCGCACCCTCCAACGCAAGCTCCGCTTCTACGACGGCGAAAAGGGCGGCGACCCCGTCGACGATGCCCTCGCCGAAGCCTGAGCCGACATTTCATCTCGATTTTGATGACAGGGTCGCTTCCGCGGCCCTGTATTTCTTCATTTGCACCCCAACTCACGTCGCTGGTTCAATTTGACGCCTTTGCATCTTTCCTACGTCACCTCTTCTATCACCTCCGACACTGCGACATTCGACTGCGACACATTGTCTATTTGTCGTAGTTCAAAAGTCTTAGTGTGACACTGTTGAGCATGCTTCCGCATCGGGAAAACCGAACCACCCTTTCGAGAAGTCTCGGAAAAACAGTGTCCCGCGGTCGGCCCGTCTACGGGCTCTTCCTTGTGGCACGGTCGTTGCCAAGTCTCCTTTCGTTCGGCGAAGTCAACCACTTCGCAAGTTCTGTAGACAAGGAGATTTAGCATGTCCATCGCCATGGAACGATTCGCTTCGGAAGGCCAGTTCGTGACGTACGACCCCTTCCGCCACGAGAAGCAGCGGGTCGCCGTCTTCACGCTCACCTGCCGCTCCTGCGGGTTCGAGCCCGAGGCGGCGGCCGGCGCGCCCCCGCGCGTCTGCCCCAAGTGCCGCGGCGAATCGTGGGAACGCTACGCCCGCCCCGGCTCCATCCTCGAAAACGCCGAGCGATATTGATGGTGCACGCCGCATCGCACCGTCGCCCGACCCGCCGACCGTGAAGTGCTTGATGGATCGGTCGCCCGGTCGGGCCGCTCGGATAAACCAATGTTGTACAGAAGCCCACGCTGCTCGCAGCGTGGGCTTTCTTTTTGTGCCGCCCCGCGCGCGTATGATCCGCACACATGCGAGTCGACGTCGTTTTCCTTCCGAGATATGCGCAACCCGCCGAGTTCGAGGGGAAGTCCGTCGCCGTGTTCGACGTCCTCCGCGCCACGACGACGATGACCGTCGCCCTGGCGCAGGGCGTCCACGAGATCCGCATATTCGACGACCTCGACTCCGCCCGCGCCGCCGCGCGAGAGTTCCGCGGGCTCCATCCCAGGCCGATGCTCGTCGGCGAGACCCAGTGCCTCCCGCCGGACGACTTCGACTTGGGCAACAGTCCGGTCGCGATGGCCTACCCGGGGATGGAGGTGGGCCTGGCCGGCCGGGTGCTCCTGATGAGCACGACCAACGGCACGCGCGCGATCGTCGCCGCCCGCGGCGCCGCGCTCGTGGTCACCGCCGCCCTCGTCAACGCCCGCGCCGCGGCCCGCGCGCTCGCCGCCGCCGGCCGCGACGTCGTCCTCCTCTGCGCCGGCACGAACGGCCAGGTCGCCGCCGAAGACGTCCTAGGCGCCGGCGCGGTCGCCCGCGAACTCGAATTGACGGGCGCCCCGATCACCCCGGCCGACTCGGCCACGATCGCCATGCGATGCTTCGACGCCGCCCGCGATGACCTGCGTGCCGCCCTCGCGTCGTCGGCAGGGGGGCGGAACGTGATCGCCGCGGGGTTGGAACCCGACGTGGATTTCGCATCGCGATTGAACGCGTACGATGTGGTCGGACGCGTGCTCGACGGGCCGTTGCGGGTCGAACTCACTCCGTAGCACCCCCAAGCCGACTCCTGTGGAGCCGGATGCCCGCGGAACCCCGATTCGCATCGCTCGCACCCCCACTCGCGACTTCGTCGCGAATCCGACTCCACAGGAGTCGGCGTGGAGTGTGCGGGTCACTGCTCTTTTCCCGATAGTCCCTCCCATCCACCCGAGCCTACGATCCCCGTGTTGAGCCCATTGACCCCCCATCGCCGGCGCGTCGTCATTACCGGCATCGGGGTCGTCAGCCCCAATGGCGTCGGCGCGGAGAACTTCGCCCGCGCCTGCTTCGACGGCGTCAGCGGCGTCTCCGTCCTGCGCGACCTTGACCTCACCCGCCTCCGCTCGTCCGTCGCCGCCCAGGTCTTACCCGAACACTTTGACGTCAGCGCCGTCCTCGATCCCGTCGAACTCCGCCGGGTCCCGCGGATGATCCCCCTCGCGCTCGCCGCGTCGCGCGAGGCCATCACTTCCGCGAATCTCGCCCTTGACGACCTCGACGCCCAGCGCCAGATCGGCGTCGCCCTGGGCACCGGTGGCGGCGGCCTTGCGTTCGTCGAAGAGCAGTACCGCCAATTCTTCCAAGACGGCAAGCCCTCCCTCTTCTCCATCACCGCCGGCACCCACGGCAACCTGTCGTCCGAACTGTCGATCGCCCTGCGACTCCGCGGCCCGAGCCACGTCCTGTCGACCGGCTGCACCTCCAGCACCGACGCGATCGGCTACGCCACGATGCTCGTCCGCTCGGGCACGATCCCCATGATGCTCGCCGGCGGCGCGGACGCCCCGATCTCGCCGGGCATCCTCACCGCGTTCGAAAAGATGCGCGTCGTCTCCACGCGCCACTTCGATGACCCGCGCCACGCCTCCCGCCCCTTCAGCGCCGACCGCGACGGCTTCGTCCTCGGCGAGGGCGCCTGGATGTTCGTCCTCGAAGACCTCGACCACGCCCTGGGCAGGGGGGCCGCGCCCCTCGCCGAAATCGCCGGCTACGCCAGCACGTGCGACGCCTACCACCGCGTTCAGATCGCCCCGGAGATCGTCGAGCCCGTCCGCGCGATGGAACTGGCGATGATCGACGCCGGCGTCTCGAAGGACGACGTCGCCTACATCAACCTCCACGGCACCGGCACGGACCTCAACGACCGCATGGAGACCGCCGCCGTCAAGAAATGCTTCGGCCCCCGCGCGGCGGCGATCCCCACGAGCTCGACCAAGAGCATGATCGGCCACCCCCAAGGCGCCTGCGGCGCTGCAGGCTTGGCGGCCACCGTGTTGGGCATGCGCAGCGGAATCGTCCACCCCACGATCAACCTCACCACCCCCGACTCCGAGTGCGACCTCGACTACACCCCCAACGTCGCGCGGAAAGTCGACTTCGATGTCGCGCTGTGTAACTGCATCGCGTTCGGGAGCAAGAACAGCGCGTTGGTTGTAAAGAAGTTCGAGTGACAAAAAGGGAGCCCAGCGACTTGTCGCGGGACGGAGTTCGATTTGCGCGCTTCGCGCACTCTCGCTCCCTCAGAAAAAGGACGCGGGCCCCGGGTTCACCGGAGCCCGCGTCTGTTCTGTAACGACCAACCCGATCGCCTAATGCGCCGCCCGGCTGTGCTCCTCCAGCCGCTGGATCAGCTCCTGCGCCTCTTCCTGCCGGTCGCCCACGCTGCTCGTCCACAGGAGCGGCTCGTTCTTCTCCACCGCCCGTTCGATCCGCCGGCACGCGCTGATCACCGTGCTGTGGTTCCGCTTGCCCATGCGCGTCCCGATCTCCGGGAAGCTGAGCTTGGCCGTCTTGCGAACCAGGAACATCGCCACGCTGCGGGCGAGGCTGATCGTCCGCTGCCGCCGGCCCGACATCAGGTCCTTCCCCTCGATCCCGAAGTACGTGCAGACCGCGGTCATGATCGCGTCGGGCTTCACCGGCGCCACCATCTGCCGGTCCAACTCGCCCAGCGCCTCCTGCGCCAGCGTCACGTCCGCCGGCCGGCCGGTCAGCTTCACGTGGGCGGCGATCCGGTTGAGCGCGCCCTCGAGCTCGCGCACGCTCTGCGTCACGCGCCGGGCGATCCACCCGACGACCTCTTCGGACAAATTGATCCCGCCGCGCAGGCCCATGCTCCGGAGGATCTCGCACCGCGTCGCGTAGTTCGGCGGGTCGACCCGCACGACCATCCCGCTCACGAACCGATTGATCAGCGATTCCCCGAACTCCGCGATCATCTTCGGGTGCTCGTCGCTCGCCAGCACGACCTGCCGGCCCATCGCCTCGATCGCGTTGAACGTGTGCAGGAACTCTTCCTGCGTCCCCTTCTTGCCCGACAGGAAGTGCACGTCGTCGATCACGAGCAAGTCGAGGTCCCGCATCCGCCGGCGGAACACGTCGATCTTGTTCGTCCGCATCGCCGTGATGTACTCGTTCGTGAACTCCTCGCCGGTCATGTACGCCCACCGCTTGGTCGGGTGGTGCTCGATGAACCGCTTGCACAGGCCCTGCAGGAGGTGGGTCTTGCCCAGCCCGCAGTTGCCGTGGACGAACAGCGGGTTGTACTGCACGCCCGGGAACTCGGCGACGTACACGGCCGCGTTGTGCGCGAGTTGGTTGCTGGCCCCGACGACGTACGTGTCGAGCGAGTGCCGCAGGCGCGGGCGGTGCGGACCCATGCCCGGCGCCGGCACCGGCGTGTGCGCGGGCGAGATCGCCACCGCCTGCGCCTTGTTCGCATTCACCGGGTGATCGGCCCCGCCCACCGGCCCGAGCGACGGCCCGCCCGTGCGCTGCCCCGCCGTGCGCAGGATCTTCGCCTGCGCCGCCGTGCCGGTCGACCGGCCGACGCCCGGGATGGCCACCGTGCCCGGCGCCGCCGACGGCAGCAGCCCGCTCCCGGTGTCCTTCATGGTCGCGTTGGCCGGGCCGTTGCCCGCCGCCAGTTCGAACAACTGCGGCATCACGTTGAACCGCACCGCGAGCGGGGCCCCGAGCACTTCATGAGCCGCTTCCTGGATCGGCTTCGAGAAGTGCGAGCCGATCCACTCGCTGATGAAATCGTTGGGGACGGCGATCTCCAGGCCGTCGTGCTTCAAATCCAGGCGGGTCGAGTTATTGAACCAGACGTGAAAACGCTGTTGTCCCACCCGCTGGGCGATGGCGTCAGCCAACCGCACCAACTGGGGATCGTGTGCGCTGATGCAGCTCACTCGCGATCTCCTTGACGACGGACGAATCGTTCGCGCGAGAGCTGCCTTCCCCGGACGGAGGCGGCCGACTCCCGTTCCCAACCCGCGCCCGCCCGGGCCTCTCCAGAGCCCGAACAAGCCGGATCCATTCTCCGCCTGGACGACCGCCGCCGGTGAACCGCCAAGCCCGCTCGTGCGAGGCGCGCGAAACACCGGCCCAATCGTCCGCACTTTCCCTGGCGGAGTCGGGCCTCATGCCACAACCGTCTTCGTCCTTGAAAACCGCATCCTGCGGTCGAGAGGTGCGCTGCTTGAGGAAGCGTGGCGACGTTGCATCGCCCGAGTAGAAAACCCACACCCCGCCTAGCACGATCCGAAGCCTTCCTCAACACGTCCCAAACCATCCCTGAATCGAACGGGGCAGAAACTAAGCTGCCCCCACTATACTGGCAAGCGCGAACTTATCGGATTTTCCGTTCACAACGGCATAACCACCGGTGCCACCGGTGCGGCCTGAATCAAAGAAATTGTTTCGAACATCTCGTCCACGAAGTTATCGGTCCTGTGCACGCCCGGTGGAGAAAAACCGTCGCGCAATCCGCGCAGGAATTCCCACCACGAGAGGCCCGATCTTACCGGACGGCATGCCGCGCCGCGCTCGCCTCCACCGTTTTGTTTTTCGTTTCGCCCTACTTCTCCAGGTCGCGCAGCAGCGCCACCTTGCTCCCCATCCGCGCCATGCCGTGGCGGTAATAGAGCTTGAGAGCCGGGACGTTCCGCGAATCCACCGCCAAACACATCCGCCCAATGCCCCGCGCCGCCGTCGTCGCCAGCGCGTGCCGCACGAGGTATTCGCCCAGCTTTCGACCCCGCCCGCGCGGCAGAAGGCCCAGGTAGACCAGTTCGACCGAGTCTCCGCGCGGGCTCGCCGACAGCAGCAGCGCGCCGAGCGGCTCGCCCGTGTCGTCGACCAGGGCGAACCACATCGTCGGGTCGAACACGCCGCTCGCCTTGTGCCCGTCGAGGATGTCCTCGACGTTCCGCAGCCCGTTGAGCGCCGGGCAGTCGAGCGACCCCTGGTACGACCCGATCACCGCGCGGCCGAAGAGGTCGTGCGTCCGCGCCGCGTAGGTGATCAGTGACGCCCCCGCGGGCGCGGCAGGGGGGGCGAACTGGGCGGGGACGGCGACGTGCAGGTAGTGCAGCTCTGCCATCCGCGCGAATTGCTCCGCGGCGTATACGCGGTCCATCACGTCGTCGCTCGGGTCGATCAGCGCCTGGGCGAGCTGCACGTTGCGGCGCCGCGCCAGCGCACACACCGGACCGACCAGCGCCCGCGCCCCGGCCTCGGCAACCTTCCCCGCAGGCGCCGCGGGCGCCAGGATCAACATCGTCCGCCCC
>DATHXE010000590.1:0-4099 GCA_035459845.1 Tepidisphaeraceae bacterium
CCGACCCCCTGGCCAGGGCGACCGCCTGCTCCTTGAACGCCCGCGTGTGCCTCACGTGCTTCCGCTTGACCATGACCAATGCTCCTTCGCCCGGCCATCATGCCGAGTTTTGGAGCGCCCACCATTCGTGGGGAAGGCCAGTGCCGTGAGCCGTTTCGTCATTCGTCCTTCGGAAATTCCAAATTGATTCGTTCTTCGAGTTTCGTCCTTCGTCATTGCGGCATCACTCGATCCTCGACTTAAGCAGCGGGAACGAGCGCTGGTCGGCCTCGGTCTGCAGGATCAGCGTCGGCTTGACGAAGATGAACAGGCGGTGGCCGGGTTTGGGTTTGACGGCGGGGTCGTCGAACTTCGTCAGGCCGGTGGTGTCGGGCATGCCGCCGAGGACGACGGTCTGGTGGTTGGGGACGGAGATCGTCGTGCGCACCTCGGTGACGGCGAGGTCGGGCTGCTGGATCATCGGCTTGTCGACGCCGGCGGGATGGTCGGCGGGCAGGTTGGGGAACGGGAGGGATTTCATGCCCAGCAGCTTGGCGATGTGCGGGCGGAGGTTGAGCGTGACGTACTTGCGGTCTGCGGACGCGGTGGCCTGCACGTCGAGGGTGAGGCCGGACTCGGCGACCTCGGCGACGGCCTCGTAGGCGGGCTTGCCGTCGGCGCCGCGGGTGACGGTGTAGTCGGCGACGTAGGCGCGCTGGTGGGCGACCTTCACGTAGGCGCGCTGGCCGTTGAACGTGGTGACGCGCGGGGCGGAGAGCGTGGTGGTCTCCGGAAGGGATTGGGCGGCGCGGAGGATCGTGTTGAGCTGGACTTCGGTCAGGTAAGTTGCGGCCGTTTTGAGCGGCGCGCCCTTCTCGGCTTTCGGAAGTTCTAGCAACGCGGCGGCGGCGGGGTCGGCCTTGGCAAGGGCGTCGACGTCGAACAGGACGAACCGGGCCTCGACCGTGATCTGGATGCCGCGCGTCTGGCGGAGCTGGGAGAGCAGGCGGTCGAGGGCGTCGTGATTGGCGCGGGTCTGGCGGACGATGAGCTGGCCGGAGAGCTCGCGAAGGCCGTAGGGGCTTGTGGACTGGGCGTCGGCGAGTTTGGCGGCGGCCCAGGATTGGGGGTCGATCGTGTCGCGGATCAGCGCGATGAGGTGGGCGGTAGGGTCGCGCACCGCGGGCCCGGGTTGCGCGGGCGTCGTGGGCCAGCGCTCGGAGGCGGTCGCGGGGCGCGTGGCGGCGCCGGCCCGGGGCGAGCGGGCGGCGTCGTCGTCGGAACTGAAGTCGGGGATCGGCGTGACCAGGTCGCGGACGTCGTACACGCGGGTGACGACATCGCCGTCGGCGGCGATCTCGATCGTCGGTTTCGGGCCGGCGGCAGCGGCAGGTTGCGTCGCGGGCGGGCGCGTGAGCGTCGTGCACCCGACGGCGACGACCGCGGCGAGCGCGGTGAGCGTGAGCGACCGGCGGTGCGGGCGGGTGATCATGGTGAACCGTTCGGCAAGCGGGCGGCGGGACGACAGCAGTCCGAGCGCGGACGCCGGCCCGCGACGCACGAGGGCAGTCTCGACGAGCGCGAGGAGCGTTTGCGCATATCTCGTTCGCGCATCCGCAGACCCGCACGCGCCGTTCCACCCCGGGGCAGAGCGTGCGAGCTCCGCCCGGAGCGCCGCCCCGGATTCGTTCGCCTCGCCGGTCTGCTCCAGCAGCGTCACAGTCTCGGCGTCCCGCGCGATCTCGCGGTCCGCCCGGTAGCACCGCGCCGCGAGCCACACGAGCGGGTTGAACCAGTGCAGCGCGGTCAGCAGGGCGACGAGGTGTTCGACCAGCAAATCGTGCCGGCGGACGTGCGCGAGCTCGTGGAGGAAGACGCACTCGAGTTGCGCCGGCGGAAGCGCCAGGCCGGGCGGGAGGAGGATTGTCGGCCGGCGCACGCCGACGAGCGCCGGCCCGGCGACGGCGGCGGAGCGCGCCAGCGCCACAGGCCGGCGTACGCGGGCCCGGCGGCGGCAGTCGTCGAGCAGCGCGAGGGCGGCCGGGTCCGTCTCGGGCGTCGGGGCGAGTCGGCGGTTGGATCGGCGGCATGCGATCATGTGCCGGGCGAGCAGGAAGATCACGCCCGCCCACCAGATGATGGCCGCGGCGGCAAGCGCGGGATGCATCGACGGTGCCGGCGATAGGGGGGGCGGGGCGGTCGCCGAGACGACGTCGTTTCGATCGTCGGCGGGGAGCACGCCGGTCGAGACGAGGAGCGGTGATGCGGCGGGCGGTCGGACGTTGACCGAGGTCGGTCCCGCGGGCGGGAGGGCGAGCGAAAACACACTCGTCGGGCTCGACGGCGTCCACGGGGTGACCAGACGGATCGCGACCAGCGCCCAGAGCGCGAGGCGCCAAGCGCCCGACAACCGCGGGCGCAGGACCTGGCGGACGAGAAGGACCGCGGCGATCGCGACGGCCGCGTGGAACGAGGCCTGCCAGACGGCGGCGGGGAGGTCGGTCGGGAATGACATGGCGGCCTCGGGGGAGAAAGCTTCGATCAAGACACAACGAGCGCAACGCGAGGTGTTCGGCCAATCCTAATAGCCGTCGGCGGCAGCCGTCGGTTGGCTGCTCGTCCGGTTTGCGCTACCGCCCGCCCTTCTCCTTCTCCTTGAGCAGCTTTCGCAAATGCTCGACGTCCGCGGGCGAGAGCTTGGCGTCGCGGACGAAGTGGACGAGCATGGCCGCCGGATCGCCGCCGAACACGCGGGCGAGGAACGACCGGCCCTCCGTGCGGACGCACTCGTCGCGCGAGACCCTGGGCGAATACCAGTACACCTTCCCCTTCGCCTCGAACGCGACGGCACCCTTCTTGAGAAGGCGATTGAGATAGGTCTTGGTCGTCCGCGCGTTCTGCTTCAGGGTGTCGACGACGTCGTTGGCCGTGATCGGCCCGGGCGCGTCCCACAGGACCCGCATGACGTCCCACTCGGCGTCGGAGATGGAAATCGGGTGGGGCATGATTACGGGCGTAATCTATTACGGGTGTAATCGGTTGTCAAGAAAATGGGCAATGAGTTTCGGGTTGGCTGGCGGTGCGAAGCTCGCAAGCGGGGGCGCGTCAGGCTTCCCCCCCGCCCGCCGCTCCCCTATGATCGCCCGTTCACGCGCCGCCGCCGGGTGGCGCGCATCGTCCGGGACCGGCAGAGGTGTAACGAACATGCAGAACGTGATCAGCGGCAAGGCGTACGTGCTCGGGGACAACATCGATACCGATCAGATCATTCCCGCGCAATACCTGTCGTTCAACCCGGCCATCCCGGACGAGCGGAGATTCTTCGGGATGTATGCCAACGCCGGCGTGCCCGAGGCGCAGGCGGGGCTCCCGCAGGGCAACGTGCGGTTCGTCCCCGAGGGCGAGTTCAAGAGCCCGTACACGATTGTCATCGGCGGGAAGAACTTCGGCTGTGGGTCCAGCCGCGAGCACGCCCCGCTCGCCTACGCCGAGGCCGGCATCAAGCTGGTGATCGCCGAGTTCTACGCGCGGATTTTCTTCCGCAACAGCGTGAACGGCGGGTACGTCGTGCCGCTCGAGTGCACCGAGCGCCTGGTCGACAAGGTCCGCACCGGCGACGAGCTCGAGGTTCACCTCGACGAACAGTACGTGCTGAACAAGACCAAGAACGAGCGGTACGAACTCCGCCCGCTGGGCGACGTGCTCCCCATCATCGAGGCGGGCGGGATCTTCGCGTACGCGAAGCAGGCGGGGATGCTGAAGTAAGTGCGGGAGCACCAGGCCCGGAAGGGCGAGATTCCGTCGGAGCCGTCGGGCGGGGTTCACCGCGCAGCCGCCAAGTCGCAGAGACCACCAACGCGCGGGCGCCGGACGAGGTCCGGCGCCCGCGTTCCGTTTGATCTGAGGGAGCCCAGCGACTTGTCGCGGGACGGAGTTCGAGAGGCGCGACCTCGGACAACTCTGGGTGCCATGCCCTCGCACCGCGCCGGAGGGCTCGGATCGGAGAGGAGATGTCACCGCGGGGCGTGGGCATGCCCCGGCGGCTCTCGGTCTCGAAATCGAATGCCTCTGGGGCATGCCCACGCGAGGCGACTGCGCACCTGCGCATGAATCATCGGTC
>DATHXE010000591.1:0-13120 GCA_035459845.1 Tepidisphaeraceae bacterium
TGACGACCCCGGAGGAACCGCCCATGCCCCGCCGCCTCTTCGCCCGCCTCGCCGTCGCCGCCGCCGTCGCCGCCACCACCCTCCCCACCACCCTCCCCCTCTACGCCGCCGACCCGCCCGCCGCCGCGGCCGCCGATAAGCCCGCACAGGCCGACGTCCCCGTCAAAGTCGTCGTCCTCTTCTCCTCCGGCGTCGGCTACTTCGAGCACGGCGGCTCGGTCACCGGCAACACCTCCACCGAACTCCGCTTCAAGACGCAGCAGATCAACGACATCCTCAAGTCCCTCCTGCTGCAAGACCTCGGCGGCGGCACCGTCCGCTCCGTCGTCTACCCGTCCCAGGACCCGATCGAGAAAACCCTCCGCAGCTTCCAGATCGACATCACCGGCAACCCCGGCCTCGCCGAACTCCTCGCCCAGCTCCGCGGCGCGAAAGTGCAAGTCGTCACTAACGCCGGCGAGATGCTCGAAGGCACCATCCTCGGCGTCGAGAAAAAGCCCAAGTCCGTCGGCGACAAAGGCCAGATCGAAGTCTGGGTCGTCAACCTGATCTCCGGCGGCACCATCCGCTCCGTCGAGCTCGGCGAGACCAAAAAGCTCGAGCTGTCCGACAAGCAGCTCCAGGAAGAACTCGCCAAGGCCCTCACCGCGCTCGCCCAGGCGCGCGACCAGGACAAGAAGCCCGTCACGATCCGCTTCGCCGGCGAGGGCGAGCGCCAGGTCCGCATCGGGTACGTCGTCGAGACGCCGGTCTGGAAGACGAGCTACCGGCTGGTGCTGCCCGGGCTGGGGGCTGCCCCGGACGGGGAGAAGAAGGAGAAGCCCGCCGCGGCCGACGGGGCGAAGCCGCAAGCGGCCGCCAGGCCCAAGCTCCTCGGCTGGGCGATCGTAGAGAATCAAACCGACAACGACTGGGGCGGCGTCCAGCTGTCCCTCGTATCGGGCCGCCCGATCTCGTTCATCCAGGACCTCTACCGTCCGCTCTACGTCCCCCGCCCGGTCGTCCAGCCCGAGCTCTACGCCAGCCTCCGCCCGCAGACGTACGATGCGGGAATGCGCGACGCCGAGAAGCTCGAAAAGGCCGGCGCCGAATTCGATGACGCGGCCGGCGCCGCCGCGCCCGCCGCCAAGCCCCGAAGCGGCGCGAGCGCAGACCGCCTCCGCCGCGCCACCGACGGCAAGGAACTCGCCAACCGCGGCGCGTTCGCCGGCGAGGCCCTCGAAGAATCCGCCAAGGCGTCGGAGTTCAAGCGGATGAGCGACGCCGCCGCCAGCGTCCAATCCGTCGCCTCCGCCGCCAAGGTCGGCGAGTTGTTCCAGTACACGGTCGGCAATGTCAGCCTCCCCCGCCAGCAGTCCGCGATGATCCCGATCATCACCGACGACGTCGAGATCGAGAAGCTCTCGATCTACAACCCCCAGGTCCTCGCCCGCAACCCGCTCTACGGCGCCCGCGTCAAGAACACCACCGGCAAGCACCTCCTCCAGGGCCCGATCACCGTCATCGAGGGCAACGCCTACGCCGGCGACGCCCGCATCGACAACGTCCCGCCCGGCCAGGACCGCCTGATCTCCTACGGCGTCGACCTCCAGGTCCTCGTCGACGGTACCAAGCAGAAGCACGACGACACCATCCAGACCGGCAAGATCGTCAAGGGCGTGCTCGAGCTCACCCGCAAGCTCGTCCACACGCACTCGTACGCCGCCGAGAACAAGTCCGCCGACACCGACAAGACGCTCGTGATCGAGCACCCGATCCGCGCCGGGTGGAAGCTCGCGTCCCCCGAGAAGTACAGCGAGAAGACCGACGCCGTCTACCGCTTCCGCCAGCCGCTCAAGGCCGGCGGCAAGGCGAGCCTCGACGTGGTCGAAGAACTCGTCCAGGCCCAGGTCCTCGCGATCCTGAGCAGCGACGTCGGCACGCTCGAGTTCTACGCCAAGACCGACCGCATCCCCAAGCCCGTCCGCGACGCCATCGCCAAGGCCATCGCGATGCGCGGCCAGATGACCGACGCCCAGCGCCAGATGGACGAGCGCCGCCGCGAGGTCGCCGAGATCACCGCCGAGCAGGACCGCCTCCGCCGAAACATCCAGATCATCGACCGCACCAGCGACTACGGCACCCGCCTGTTGAAGAAGCTCAACGACCAGGAAACCCAGATCGAAAAGCTCCAGGGCGAGGTCGAGTCCCTCCAGAGGTCCCTCAACCAGCAGCGCAAAGACTTCGAGGCGTACCTGCAGGGTCTGAACGTCGAGTAAGGACACCTCACTCCCCGTTTAGCCGCGACCCGGAGGGCAAGCGACAGCGCCGCCCGCAGGGGAGCGCGTCGACACCGCAAAGGCGCTTCGATACCCCGCGCCTCGCAAGCCTGAGGCAGAGCCTGACGCGAGACCCCGGATCCCCGCGTCAACAGCCCCCATCCGCACATTTTCTCGAACCCGCGACGATTCGTCTTCATTGCGCGACCGATCCCGCCGATCAGGACATCGGGAAGACCGCGCGCCGCCTACTGGCTTCCCTCTATCCGGAGGGACGTCCGCGTGCCGCGCACCATCGAGCCACTCGAACCCCGCACCTGCTTCGCCGCCACCTACCCCACCGCCCTCGAGCAGTACGCGCTCGAGCTGATCAACCGCGCCCGCTCGAGCCCCGCCACTGAGGCCGCGCGCCTCAACGTCGACCTCAACGAGGGCCTCCCCGCCGGCACGATCTCCACGAGCGCGAAACAGCCCCTCGCCTTCAACCCCTACCTCGTCGACGCCGCCCGAAAGCACGCCCAGTGGATGCTCGACGCCAACGCCTTCGGCCACACCGGCGCCAACGGCTCCGACCCTAAACAACGCATGGAATCCGCCGGCTACGCCTTCCAACTCCCCTGGACCTGGGCCGAGAACGTCGCCCTCCGCTCGCGCGGCAAGTCCACCCCCGCGACCGTCGCCGCCATGCACGCCGACCTCTTCATCGACTTCGCCATCCCCGACCGCGGCCACCGCCTCGCCCTCCTCGCCGCCCAGAGCAAAGAGGTCGGCCTCGGCCTCGGAACCGGCCTGTTCAACGGCTCCGAGGCCACCGCCATGGGCCAGAGCTTCGCCTCTTCGGGCGCCGGCTCCTTCCTCACCGGCGTCGTCTACACCGACACCGTCAAGGACCGCTTCTACACGCCCGGCGAAGGCCTCAAGGGCGTGACCATTACCGCCACCCGCGCGGCCGACGGCGCAGCCTTCTCCGCCAAAACCTGGACCTCCGGCGGCTACTCCCTCCCCCTCGCCCCCGGCACGTACTCGATCACCGCCACGGGCGGCGCACTCACCTCCCCCATCGCCTATTCCAACGTCACCATCGGCAGCGAAAACGTGAAGCGCGACTTCGTCCCCACCGCCGCGCCCACCACCCCGCCCAAGCCCACGAAACTCCCCGATACACTCCGCCCCGGCGCTAAGGTGACCCAAGCCATCCGCAAGCGGACCGCCAGTCGCTACTACGGCTTCACAGTCACTTACACGGATTCTGTCGCCATCCACCGCGCCACCCTCGGCGACGCCGACGTCCAGGTCCGCGGCCCCGGCAACTTCGCCCGCGACGCCGTCCTAGTCTCCATCGACAGGACGGCAAACGCCAAGTCTCTCACCGCCACCTACGCCGTCCTCGGCCCGGACAAAACCTGGGACCGCTCCGACAACGGCGACTACACCGTCTGGGTCAACCCCGGCCAAGTCACCGATACCGCCGGCAACTCGGTGAGGCCGTTGCAAATCGGCACGTTCTCCGTGAAGGTCATCCCCACCGCCACCCCCCAAGCCGCGCGCCTCCCCGACGCCCCCGCCCGCAACCCCGTCCTCGACGCGTGACTCACATGGCATGGGTACCGCCCGCAGGGCGATACCCGTGTCGACCGCTCCCTCGTGCAGCACGTCCAGAACACGGGTATGGCCTCACGGCCGTACCCATGCCACAAGGCGTCACGCCTTACTTCTTCTTCGGCCCCGCCCCCGGCCCCGTCGGGTGATACAACCCCCGCTCGCACGCGATCGCGAACCGCTCCAGCACCGCCTTCAAATCCTCCCACTTCTCACGGATCTGTACCGCCTCGTCCTTCACGATCCCCGGCGGCGTCTCGGCCGACTCCGTGATCGTCTCCAGCAGCTCGCTGAACTCCCGCACCATGCTCCGCGTCTCCCCGAAGATGCTCTCGTCGTAGCTCTTCCGCAACGTCGGGTCCGGATTGCTCACGAAGAACCCGTCCGCCTGGTTGCACAGCCACCGGATCAGCCGGATGTCCTTGGTCAGCGCGTACATCTCGCGCACCCGGTCCAGCGGGTTCTTCGCCCCCGACTGCTCGGGATCCTCTTCCCCCGCCGGCGGCTCGCACCACTTGTACACCAGCGCCTGCGACACCTTCAGCGCCGCCGCCACCGCCTTCACCCCCGGCTCGTCCACCGCCTGCCGAATGACCTCGTAGGACTTCATAGGGGCCGGATTGTAGCAGGGGGGTAGAGGGTGTGCGAATCGGGAAGGGCCCGAGGAACGTGAAACATGAAGACATGAAACATGAAGAGCCGCGCCCTCCCTCTCCCAGCCGCGCCAACTACGTCGGCACGCGCGCAGCCTATTCCTCGCGGCGGGGAGAGGGCGGGGGTGACGGGCGAATCTCCAAACGGCGCCCGCCAACCGCCTGTTCATGTTTCATGACTTCATGTTTCACGTTTCCCCCTCCCGCCCCCTATCATCCTCCCCTCATGCCCCAATCGAAATCCGAGATCCAGTCCCTCCTCGCCGCCGCCGGCGCAGAGCCGCGCCACCGGTTCGGGCAGAACTTCATGATCGACCAGAACCTGGTCCGCCTCGTCGCCGACGCCGGCGGGATCGGCCCGGCCGACCTGGTCATCGAGGTCGGCCCCGGCACCGGCACGCTGACCGACGAACTCCTCGCCCGCGCCGCCGCCGTCGCGCCGCCCGCCGACGTCCTGGCCGTCGAGATCGACCGCGACCTCGCCGCCCTCGCCCGCGACCGCCTCGCCGACAACCCCCGCTTCAGCCTGATCGAGGGCGACGCGCTCGCCAACAAGCACTCGCTCAACGCCGACCTCGCCGCCGCGATCGCCGCCGCCCGCGCCGCCGGCCGCACCGCCCGCCTCGTCGCCAACCTCCCTTACAACATCGCCTCGCCGCTCGTCATCGAACTGCTCGTCGCCGGCGTCGAATCCCTCGCCTTCGTCGTCCAGAAAGAGGTCGGCGACCGCCTCAAGGGCAAGCCCGGCACCGACGACTACGGCCCGATCACCGTCATGGCCCAACTCCTCGCCGACGTCGAGGTCCTCCGCAAACTCCCGCCCGCCGCGTTCTGGCCCGCCCCCAAGATCGACTCGGCCCTCGTCCGCATGACCCGCCGCGACCGCCTCGGCGCCCGCGCCGCCCCGTTCACGCGCTTCGTCCACGCCGTCTTCGCCTCACGCCGCAAGACGCTCCGCAAGGCGCTCGTCCAGGCCGGCTACGACGCCGACGCGCTCGTCGCCGCTCTGGCCCTCGACCCCCAGTGCCGCGCCGAAGAACTTCCGCCCGAAACGTTCCTGGCGATGTTCGAGCGCGCCACCCCCGCACCGGAATGACGGTCGTCGCGATCACACCGCGGTCTTCGCCTCCGCCCCGATCGCCCGTGGAATCACCGCCAGCGCCGCCAGTGCCGCCAGCCCCGTTCCCATCAGCAGCGTCCGCGAGTGATCGTGCAACTGCTTGAACTCCGGCCCCGACGACTGCCCCGCCTGCCGCAGCGCCTCCATCTTCGGCACCAGCCACATGTTGTACGCCACCGCCCCGATCGACGCGGCCGCGAGCAGCCCGAACACGACCATCGCCGACCCGCGCCGCCCGCCCACGTACATCAGGAAGGCCCCGAGCAACCCCAGCGCCGCGCACGTCAATTGGATCCAGCCGAACCGCACGAACATCTGGCTCGTGACTGTCCCCGCCACATCCCGTTGGTCCGCCAACACCTTGAACGTCGACTGCGCGAACACCGCCACGCACAGGATGCCGCCGACCCAAACCCCCGCCGCGAGCATCGCCAAAACCGATCCGAGGTATCGCATTCCAGGAGTGTAGTCGGGGATCAGGTCAAAAACGAAAAGCCGAAAAGACGTAAGGGCGCACGGCGCGCCCCGCGCTCACGTGCACCTTCGGTGCGACCGCTAAGTACGGAGTCTGTCCTCTACGCCCCCTCCGCGATCTCTGCGTCTCTGCGGTGAACATGACCGCGACTAGGGGAATAGTCCTTTGACCCGGCACGCCTCCGTCACCCGCGAGATCGCGATCGTGTACGCCGCCGTGCGGTAGTCGCAGTCGCGCTCGTCGGCCACCGCGTTCACCGCGTCGAACGCCTTCTCCATGATCTTCTGCAACTCGTCCTGCACGCGCTTGTGATCCCAGAAGTAGTTGTCCAGCCCCTGCACCCACTCGAAGTAGCTCACCGTCACGCCGCCCGCGTTCGCGAGGATGTCCGGGATCAACGTCACGCCCGCGTCCGACAGGATTCGATCGGCCTCCGGCGTCGTCGGGCCGTTCGCCGCCTCCACGATCACCTTCGCCTGGATCTCCGGGGCGACCGCCGCGTCCACCGTGTTCTCCATCGCCGCCGGGATCAGCACGTCGCACTCGCACGTCAGCAACTCTTCGTTGCTGATCGACTCGGCGTCCGGGAAGTCGACCAGCGTGCCGTTGTCCTTGTAGTACTTGCCGGCCGCCTCGATATCGATGCCCTGGTCGGACCAGATCCCGCTGGCCCGTTCGCTGATCGCGACGATCGTCGCCCCGCGGTCGTCGAGCAGCCGGGCCGCGTGGTACCCGACGTTGCCGAACCCCTGCACCGCGATCCGCACGCCCTCGAATGACTTGTTCTGCGTCGCCAGGAACTTCCGCAGCACGTTCATCACGCCGCGCCCCGTCGCCTCCTCGCGCCCGACGCTCCCGCCGACGCTCACCGGCTTCCCGGTCACCACGCCCAGCGCCTGGTACCCGACCATCATCGAGTACGTGTCCAGCACCCACCCCATGACCTGCCCGTCGGTCCCCATGTCCGGCGCGGGGATGTCCTGGTTCGGCCCGATGATCGGCATGAGCTCCGACGTGTACCGCCGGGTCAGCCGCTCCTTCTCCGTCGGCGACAGCAGTTTCGGGTTGCACACGACCCCGCCCTTCGCCCCGCCGTAGGGCAAGTCCACCAGCGCGTTCTTCCACGTCTGCAGCATCGCCAGCGCCATCACCTCTTCCATGTTCACCCCCGCGTCGAACCGGATCCCGCCCTTGAACGGCCCCCGCGCGTTGTTGTGCTGGCACCGATACCCCGTGAACACCTTCATTGACCCATCGTCCATCTTGATCGGGCACGACACCGTCATGACCCGCTTCGGGCTCGACAGGTACGGCTTCCAGATCGCGTCGAGCTTCATCGTCGAATACACGTTCTCGAAGTAGTGGTGCGCGTTCTGCCAGAATTTCGAGTCGCCCGCGGGGTGAAGCCGGTTCATCTCGTGCGTCATATGACTAACAGTATCGGCGCGGCGCGCGGATTTCCTCTTCCGCAGGGTGGGCTCCGCCCCACCGCTCGCGCAATTAGCGCCCCCGCCCCGCCATCTTCAACGGGATCCAGTACCCGCAGAACATCATCCCCACGACCACCCCCAGCGCCCCATACCACACGACGAACGACGCGTCGAACCGCGCCGTGCCCCAGACCGCCTCGATCGCCAGCCCCGCCCCCGCCGCCACCGCCGCCAGAATCACCGGCGGCGCCCAAACGCCCGCGCCGCGCTTGCCCCATACCCGTTCCGACATCGCCGCCCAAGGAAAGAACACCCCGACCGTCGCCGCCAGCGCGATTACCAGCCCGCGCTCCCACGCCAGGTCCGGCCGCACCAGCTCCCCCAGCAACTCGTTCGACCCCAGAATCCCCAACCACCCGGTCAGCATCACCACGCTCGCCAGCCCCGCGATCGTGTGCCGCTGCGCGAACGACGGCGGCGCGCCAGGTCTTTCATCCTTCATCCTTCCGCCTTCATCCTTCCCCCTGCTCACTATTCTCAGCACTCAGCACTCAGCACTCTTACTTCCACCCGTTCGCCTCGAGCCACTTCGCGCACGCCGCCGGCCAGCCCGCGACCTCCCCGCCGTCCACGCCCATCCCGAACCCGTGACCGCCCGCCTCGTACACGTGCACTTCTGCCCGCCCGCCCGCCGCCTTCACCTTCGCCGCGTAGTTCTCCGAGAACGTGAAGGGGATCTTATCGTCCTTCGCGTGCACGCAGAACGCCGGCGGCGTCCGGGGCCCCACCGCCAGCGGCACGTACATCCCGCCCGCCATCTTGTCGTCCGCGCTCACCGGCAGCACCCCGTACACCAGCACCGAAAACGCCGGCCGCGAGTCGATCGCCTTCCACGACCCGTTCGCCGGCCCCGGCACCGGCATCGGCTCGGCCGTCGACGCGTACGCCGCCAGATGCCCGCCCGCGCTGAACCCCATCACGCCCACCTTCGCCGGGTCCACGCCCCACTCCGTCGACCGCTCGCGCACGAGCCGGATCGCCCGCTGCGCGTCCTGCAGCGCGGCCGGCTGCGGGTACTGATTCAGCCGGTACTTCAGCACCACGCCGACGATCACCAACTCGTTCAGCCACCGCGCTACGCAGTCGCCCTCCTTCTCGATCGCCAGCGCGCCGTACCCGCCTCCCGGGCAGACCACCACCGCCGTCCGCGCCGCCTTCCCGTCGTTCGGCAAGTACACCGAGACCGCCGGCTCCGACACGTTCCGCACCCGCGCGATTTTCCGCTCTTCCGCACCCACCGCTTTCGCCATGGCACCTTCCACCGGCGGCACCCCGTGCTCCCACAGGTTCAACTTGATCGGCTTCACCTGCCCCTGCACGCGGAGCATCTCCTTCGCGTACCGCCGCCCGAACTCCCGCGCGCTCGGCGAATCCAGATGCGTGTTGTCACCCTTGTCCTTCATCCCCTCGCTCGCCACCACCCCCACGTTCTGCAGCCGCTTGGGGAGGTTCGACAGCGCCTGGTTGATCACGTCCTTCCACTTGTTCTCCTTGAACGCGAACAAGTGCCCCACCACGATCGGCACGTCCGGCGTGCCCGCCACGTCCTTGAGCCCGCCCAGCACCTTCTCCAGTTTCCCGCCGTACGACGGCGCGAGCTTCTCGCTCGAGTCCGACTCGCCTTGGTGCCACAGAATGCCCTTGAGCGTCCCCGCCTCCTGCGCGAGCTTGAGCCGCTTGACCGTGTCGTCCCACGCGAACGCCTTCGTCCCCGGGTCCTGCACGCCCGCGTTCCACGACGCGATCGGCGACCCGCCCACCGCGCACGGGATCAACCCGATCTTGACGGCCGGGTCCTTCTCCGCCTCGATCATCGCCCTGGCGAACGCGAACCCGGGTCCCACCCCCGCGGCGGTCTTGTCGAAGTGCAGCGGCTCGACCGCCGGCACCCACTGCCCCGCCTTGTTCAAACTGACGATCCGCGGGTCGGGCGTCTTGTCCTGTTCCTCCACCTTTCCCCGGCCGGCCATGTTCGACTGCCCGACCAGCAGGTACAGGTGAAACTTGTCCTTGGGCGTCGGCGCTTCCGCCCATGCCGAGAGCCCGAAACAAAACACCGCGAGTGCCACCGCGGTCCATCGTGTCGTCAATCGCATTCTCGTCTCCGGTCAATTGTCCTCGGTCGCGACGACTCAGCTTACCCAAGTGTGATCGGGCGTACAGCGCTCCGGTGGCCCCTCGCCGCCCGCGTCATTCCGGTATTCAGTCGCCGGTCACCGTCCCACATCCCGCCTCCCGGTCAACCGCCGCCCGATCTGCATCCATTGATCCGTCACCGCCGCGCTGTCCAGGCGCTCCCGCGCCACCCGGGCCGCCGCCCGTCCGAGGTGGGCGAACGCCCCCGGCTCCGCCAGTACCCGCGCCAGCACGTCGCGCAGGCGGCCCACGTCACCTTCCGGCACCAGGATCGCGGTTTCCCCCTCGGTCACGTAGTCGCGTACGGTCGGGACGTCGGTCACGACGACCACCTTCCCCATCGCCATGTTCTCGACGAGCACCGTGTGCCCCGACCCGTACCGCGTCCGCACCAGCGGGACCACGTGTACCGCCGCCCGCCGGTAGTGCTCGCGCAGCCGAACCATCGGCACCGGGGCGAGCACCTCGACCCGCACCCCGGCCGGCGCCAGCCCGCTCACCTGCGCCGCCAACTCCGGCGTCACCAACAGCCGCACCGTGCATCCCGCCGGCGCCGCCCGGACCAGCGTCGCCAGGTCCCGTCCGGACTGCGTCCCCGCCGCGAGGCACGTCCCCGGCTCGGCCGCGGCCGTCCCGTCCCCTTGTTCCGCGAAGAACGCCGTGTCCACCCCCACCGGCACGAAGTGGATCCGCCGCGGATCGACCCCGTACTCTTCGGCCAGCCACGGGATCTGGGCCCGCGTGACCGCCACCACCGCGTCCGCCCGCGGAAGCAACCGGCGCCACAGCCACCCCCGCCACCCGGCGCACTCCCGTGGGTGCAGGAGCGACAGGGCCAGCACGACCACCGGCCGCCGGAACAGTCCGAGCCGGCGCGCCAGCAGGACGGGGAGCGCGGCGGCCTCGTGCGTCGCGATCGCGAAGTCGATCCGCCGCTGCCGCAGCACCCCCCAGACCGTCTGGAACAGCCGGAACCAAAGCCCCGAACTCCCGGCCCATCGCGGTGGCGCCGGACACCGCACCGCCTCGTGCCCGAGCCGCTCGCAGTCCGCCAGCCCGATCAGGCGGTGCGCCGCCGCTTCCCCCCGCCGGTAGCACGCCAGCTCGTATTCCATGTCGAAGTTGAACAGGAAGAAGCACCGGAGGCGCGACGAACCCCCGGCCGAGCCAGGCGCCCGCGCGCCGCCCCGCCGACCGGTCTCTTCTGTCACGCCGGCGAACACGATACCCCTCTCCTCCCCCATCGCACCATCGCGCGCTCGCGAGCGTCGAAACCGAAACTGTCGGCCTCTCACGCGCCCCGATGGTGTGGCACGCGCCGGCGCTTGTCAACCGGAACGCCGGGCGATCGCCGATGGACTCGTTTCACGGGAACCGATACGATTTCGCACCCGTACCACCCATGGGTGTGTCTGCGGTCTTCCTCACGAACGAGTAATATCACAACGATGCGAATCATCCTTGCGAACCCCCGCGGTTTCTGCGCCGGCGTCAACATGGCGATCGAGTGCGTCGACCGCGTGCTCCAGCACCAGGGGCCGCCGGTCTACGTCTTCCACGAGATCGTCCACAACAAGCACGTCGTCGGCGACTTCATCAGCAGGGGGGTCGTGTTCGTCGACTCGATCGAGGAGGTCCCGGAGGGGGCCACGGTCGTCTACTCGGCGCACGGCGTTTCGCCCGAGATCCGGGCGGTGTCGAAGGGGCGCAACCTGGTCGAGATCGACGCGACCTGCCCGCTGGTCACTAAAGTGCACCACGAGGTAAAGAACTTCGCCCGCAAGGGTTATCACATCATCTTCATCGGCCACCGCAACCACGACGAGGCCGTCGGGACCGTCGGCGAGGCCCCCGAGTCCATCACGGTCGTCGAGTCCGTCGAGGAAGTCGAGGCATTGGCATTCCCGCAGGACGCCAAGCTCTGCTACGTCACGCAAACCACGCTCAGCATGTGGGATGCGCAGACGGTAATGGGCGCGCTCAAGGCCAAGTACCCCGGCATCAAGCCGCCGCCCACGGACGACATCTGCTACGCCACCACCAACCGCCAAAACGCGGTCAACGAGCTCGGCGGGGAGGCCCAGCTCGTCCTGGTCGTCGGCAGCCAGAACAGCTCTAACTCCAAGCGCCTCGCGGAGATGGCCCAGCAGGCCGGCAAGGCCGCCTACCTCATCGACGACCAGCGCGAGTTGGAACCCGAATGGTTCCGCGGCGTCGATACGGTGTTCATCACCGCCGGCGCATCCGCCCCCGAACGCCTCGTCCAGGACCTGGTCGCCCGCATCCAGGAACAGTTCGGCGGCGATGTCGAGGAACGCACGCTGGTCGAAGAGACGATGTCCTTCGAACTCCCTAAGCCCCTCCGGCGGCTGAACGTGGTCGGGAGCAACTAGCGGCAACTGAGGGGGCCGATTCCCGGTAGACAATACGCCTCAGGACGGTTATCCGTGGGCGGATCGACCGTTCGCTGGCGTTTGGTTATCGGACCCTAGGGGCCGGTGATCCGGGAGGTTTAACCCGTTTAGGGAAAAGGTCGATGAAGAGGTACGGGGTGGCCGGTCACCGGAGTGACTTGGGCATCCCAAAGCCTTGAATGTATTGAGGTTGTGAAAACGTGAGCGCACAGGCCTCGCTAGTCTCCGAACTGTTCCGATACCGCGGCCTGCTCGGCATGCTCGCCTGGCGCGACATCCGCGTCCGTTACAAGCAGTCCGTCCTCGGCGTCGCCTGGGCCTTCCTGATGCCCCTGGTGCAGACGGCGGTCTTCGTCGCCATCTTCCACTACTCCGGCGCCCTCAAGGTCAGCGAGTCCGGCCTCCACGGGATGCCGTACATCTTGTTCGTCCTCTCGGCGATCATCCCCTGGACGCTCTTCAACGGCACCGTCGCCTCCAGCCTCGAGTGCCTGACGCGCAACTCGCGCCTGGTCACGAAGATCTACTTCCCCCGCGAAGTCTTCCCGTTGTCGAACGTGGCCGCCGCCCTGGTCGACTTCGGCGTCGCGCTCACCGTCTTCCTCCCGATCTACGCCTGGTTCGTCGCGACCAGCGAGCACGTCCACGTGACCCCGGCCCTGTTGCTGTACCCCGTCGTGGTCGTGATCCAAGTCCTGTTCATCGCCGGGCTCTCGATGCTCCTGTCGATGGCCAACCTGTTCTTCCGCGACGTCAAGTACATCATGACGTTCGTCCTCCAGCTGTGGTTTTTCGCCACCAACGTGGTCTACCCGATCACGTTCGACAAGAGCCCGCACATGCAGTGGATCTCGTACGTCAACCCGATGATCCCGATCCTCAACGCCTACCGCGACATCCTGCAGGGCAACGGCATGCACCACAGCACGCCGGCCGGCATGATCTCGGCGGCGGTGATCTCGATCGTCACGTTCG
>DATHXE010000592.1:0-1652 GCA_035459845.1 Tepidisphaeraceae bacterium
TGGGCCGGCCTCACCGTCTGCCCCGCCGTCTGCTACGACCTCCGCTTCCCCGAGCAGTTCCGCGCCGGCGTCGAAGCCGGCGCCGAACTCTTCCTCGTCATCGCCAACTGGCCGATCAAGCGCGAGAACCACTGGCTCACCCTCCTCGCCGCCCGCGCCATCGAAAACCAGGCCTACGTCCTGGGCGTCAACCGCGCCGGCACCGACCCGACGTTCACCTACGGCGGCCGCTCGATCCTCGTCGACCCCCACGGCGTCACCCGCGCCGACGCCGGCATCGCCGAATCCGTCCTCACCGCCGACGTCGACCCCACCCTGGTCCGCCAATGGCGCACCGACTTCCCCGCCCTCCGCGACCGCACCCCTTCCTGATCGCTGCCATCAATCGGCAATCGGCAATTCCGCTCCCTTCAATCCATCGCCTGCCCCGTCGCCTCCTTCGACAACGAAGCAAACCGTTCCTCCCCCGCGTACCGCTGCAGCGCCGGGTGTTCGAACAGCCGCACCGCGATCTTCGCCTCCCCCGATACCAATTCCTTGAGCCACGCGAAGAGCTCGTCCGCCCGCCCCGCCTGCGCCAGCGACACGCCCAGCCGGAACTTCGCGTCCGCGTTCCCCGTGTTCTGCGCCAGCGCCTGTCGGAACGCGTCCGCCGCCCGCGAGTGCTGCCCGCCGTCCGCCAGCGCGTCCCCATACGAAAACCAGACTTTTCCGTCCGCCTTCCCCTCCGCGATCGTCTTCTCCATCGCCTCGATCGACCCCCCGTGCCCGTGCCCCTTCAGATACCGCTCGATCGGCCCCGCCGCCACGAGGTACCCCGCCGCCAACACGGTCGACACGAGCACCACAATGACCGCCGGCTTCCGCGAATACCGCTGCATAACGAGCACCTCACCCCCATTACGCGTGGCGCACCCCGGTTGTTGCGAGAACCCGCCAGTTCGCTGCAACGCAACGCGTTGCTGACGCGCGGTCCGCCCATCGGCGCCACCCGCCCTCTACTTCACCGGTTCCAACACCACCAACCGCCCCGGCGTCCCCAACCCCGCCGCCAGCGTCGTCCCCGTCGTGAACTCCGCGACCACCAATTTGTGCCCCGGCAACTTCACCAGATCGATCGGCCGCGACATCGGGCTCAAAAACTTCCGAACCGCCACCGTCCGCTTCTCAAAGTCCGGCTTCACCTGCAACACGTCAAACCCCACGTCCACCTTCCGAGCCAGCAGGTTCCCGAACCGCGCCACCAGAAACGAATCCGCCAGCGGCGCCGGCCACCCCTTATCCAAGTACACCACCCCCGCAGGGCTCGAGTGCGCATCAAACGTCGACGACGTCTTCGGCCTTGCCGCCCCCGGCGAATCGTCCTCCCCGCTGATCGCGTCCGGCCCCACGTTCACGAACGGCCGCGTGAACGTCACCCCCGCCGGTGCGTCCGGCGTGTGCTTGTACGGCTTCCTCTCCCAGTCCGAAAACTGGAACGGAAACCCGTAATGCTTCCCCGCCTCGATCAAATTGAACTCCTCCGGCGAATGCGCGTCCGGCCCGTTGTCCGTCGCCATCAAGTGCCCCGCGTCGTCCCAGCAGAACCCGAAGCTGTTCCGCAGCCCCCGCGCGATCACTTCGATCTCCGGCTTCGCCGCCTCCGGGTCCAG
>DATHXE010000593.1:0-4863 GCA_035459845.1 Tepidisphaeraceae bacterium
GAGACGAACCCCCCGCCCTTGGTCGTCGGCAGGACAGCCGAGAAGCCGGTGCCGTTAAGCCCCGTGGTGGCGGCATTGAACTGGAGGTCGACTGTCGTCCCGTAGGTCGCGAGCATGACCCGCGATTCGAGTGGCTCGATGGCCCCGGTCTGCTTCGCCTTGCCCCCACGCGCGCGTACGACTTCCCCGGATGTCCCGCTTCTGCAGTGCTTCATAAAAACCCACGCTCCCGAGAGATGACAGCGGCCATCCTATTCTGCGCCACTCCGGGCGAATAGTAAAAAAGCTGTCAGGTTCGCGAGAGTAGGGGGATTGGGAAGAATTTGACACGGCCTCAAAGTCAACCACGCCGCCGTGGTTAACCCAGACTAGTGGCCGGACTTGGGATCGCTGGAGGCCCCACCGTCGCCGAGCAGGTGCCGCTTAACGAACTCGACCGTGGCGTAGAACTGGAATTCGAAGTTCTTCTTCTTCGCAAACCCGTGCCCCTCGTCCTTGCCGAGCAGGTACCAAAGGGGCGTGCCCTGGGCTTTGAGGGCGGCGGCCATCTGGTCGGCCTCCTGCTTGGGGACGCGCGGGTCGTTGGCGCCCTGGACGATGAACAGGGGCTTCTTGATCTTGGCCACGTTGGTCAGTGGCGCGATCCGGGTCATCCACTCGCGCATGGCGGGGTCGCGCTCGTCGCCGTACTCGACCCGGCGGAGGTCCTGGCGGTAGGGCTCGGTCTTCTCGAGGAAGGTGACGAAGTTGGAGATGCCGACGACGTCGACGGCGCAGCGGATGCGGTCGGCGAAGTGGACGGAGCAGGCGAGGGTCATGTACCCGCCGTAGGAGCCGCCGGTGATCATGACGCGCTCCTTGTCGAGGGCGGGCTGGGCGCCGACCCAGTCGAGCAGGGCGCCGATGTCCTTGACGGAGTCCTCGCGCAGCTTGCCGTTGTCGAGCGTCAGGAACGTCTTGCCGTAGCCGGAGGAGCCGCGGACGTTGGGGAAGATGACGGCGACGCCGAGCTCGTTGAAGTAGTAGTTGTAGCTCGACATGAAGCCCGGGCGGAACTGGCTCTCGGGGCCGCCGTGGATGTTGATGATCGTCGGGCGCTTGCCGGGGAACTTGGCCGGGTCGGGTTTGTAGAGGAAGCCGGAGATCTCGCGGCCGTCGAAGCTCTTCCAGCGGATCAGCTCGGGCTCGACGAAGTTGTTCGTCACCAGGCCGCCCGTCTCGGACTCGGTCCACCGGTCGACCTTCCGCGTGTCCATGTCGAGCGAGTAGACGTCGCTGGGCGAGCGGGCGCTGGTGAGCGTGAGGGCGAGGTCCTTGTTGTTCTTGTGCCACTTGAGGGCGGAGATCTGGCCCGCGGGGAAGCTCGGGGGCCCGATCTCCTTGCGGCTGGCCGTGTCCATGATGTGCAGGACAGACAGGCCGTCCTCGTTGGTCACGAAGGCGAGCCACTTGCCGTCGTCGGAGAGATCCAGGTCTTCGACGTCCCACTTGAGGTCGGGAGTGATGATCGTGATCTGCTTCGTCGCCAGGTCGATGTAGGCGAGTTGGCTGAACTCGCCGGCGCGGTCGGTGGTGACGTAGACGCCCTTGCCGTCGGCGGCGAACTGCCCGCCGCCCCAGTGCACGCCCTTCTCGTCGGGCGTCAGGCGGGTGCGCTCGCCGGTGCCCGCGGCCATGAGGTAAAGGTGGGACTCGTTGGCCGACACGAACTTGCCGATGAGGAAGGTCGCGCCGTCGGGGGACCAGTCGATCGCGCCCCAGCCGGGGCCGTCGGACTGAGAGACCATCTTGTCCGACTTGGGGTCGGCGGGGTCCATCACGTAGAAGTCGGCGTCCTTGCGGTTGCGGCGGGAGGACGTGTAGACGATGCGGTCGCCCTTCTTGTTCCACAGGCCGCCCGAGTTGCGGCTCTTGCCGTCGGTCAGGAGCGTGTGCAGGCCGGTCGCCAGGTCGTAGTGGTAGATCTGGTTGAACTCGTTCCCGCCGACGTCTTTGGTGAAGAGGAAGTAGCCGCCCTTGGTCGGCTGGTAGGACGCGCCGGAGACCGAGTCGGGGAAGAAGGTGATCTGGGAGCGGTCGCCGCCGGGGAACTTGAGGCGGTGGATCTGGGCGGTGTCGGCGAAGCGGGTGCGGACGAGCATCTCGCGCCGCGTCGGGTGCCACGACCGGAACACGGCCCCGCGGAACTCGGTGTATCGTCCGACGGACTCGGCGACTGATTTCGGGATCGGCGGGAGCCCGTCGGCGACGAGGGCGTCGGGCGGGGCGACGACGTCCTGGGCGAACGAGGCGAGGGAAACGCAGAGTAGTGCGGCGGTCAGGCAGTGCTTGGTCATGCGGAGGGGGATCGTCCATTGTCCATTGTCAATTGTCCATGGCGTGGCGCGAAACGTGACGGCCGGAAGCGCGAATCAAGCCGGGCGATCGGAGTTACGACAATCGAGGCACGTTTCCCGGGATTCGATCCGCAATCACGTGCCGCCCCCGGTACGATATGCGGGGCACCGAAACGGGAGGCGCGCGATGACGATGACGGGCGTTCGCACATGGGTCGTGATTGGCTGCACGGTCGTTCCGTTGATCGCGGCGGCGGCCGACCCGCCGGCAAAATACCGGCCGTGGCCCAAGCCGCGCTCCGATGGTGCGAACGCGATGCGCCTTCTCTGGCCGATCTTGGACGAGCGGCGGTCGGTCGAAGAGCGGGTGCTGGCGTGCCTCGACTTGCTCGACACGCGCGGGCCATTGCTGCGGGAACGAGAGTGGAACAAGCCGTATCGGCCGGCCCTGGACGAGCTTGAGCGGGTCGCGCGCTCGCCGGGGGCGGCGCCGCCGGCGGTGCGATCGGCGGTGCGGTTGCTGCTGTGGGAGGTGGCTCCGGATCGGACGACGCGGCGGCCGATTTTGCCGGCTCATCCCGACCCGAGGGAACGGGCCCGCTCGGCGGAGTCGGCCGTGGACGAGTTGGTTCGACGGTCGGCACTCGGACCCGATATCGTGCAGGAGAAGTTCCGTCTGGCGGAGTCGGAGCGCGCCGCGGCCGTCTCCGCGGCACTGCGCCTGCGGAGCATCGAGGCGGACCGCCCGCGAGCGGAATGGGTGATCTGGTGCTTGGTCGGGGCGGACGAGACGGAGGTGTGGAAGCAGATCCTCGCGGGCCAGCCCAGGGGCGACGGGGTTCCCGACCGGCACGCCATTGAGGCCTACTGGGGACGGACCCTCAAGTCCGGTGGGCCCGACGCCGACCGCTTGCTGCGCGTCGCGCGGACGTGCGAGGGATCGATGCGCGACGGGGCGTACGCGGCGATGCTCGCATTGGGGAAGTCGGAGGTCGGATCAGAGCGTGCCAGTGCGGAGGTCGCACTGGCGCACCTGCGCTCCGCAGCGGCAAGACCGGGCGAGGCGGCGGACGTGGCGCTGATGCGCTGGTCGCTCAAGGCCAAGGCGGTGACGCCGGAGGTCATGGGCGCGTGCGTCCGCTGGGCGGGACGGCGCCAGGCGGGGGGTGAGCAGACCGAAGTCCAGTCGGTGGCCGGCGAGGCGTGGCGCGCGATGCGCGGCTCTGGGGAGGACCGGTACACGCCCGAGGCGGCGGCGACGTGGGCGGTGCACGCGCTGTGGGAGGATCACGTGCGGGACGCGTGGGCCGCGGACGACTTGGCCGCCCGGCGGTCCCGAGACCTCGCGGCCGAGACGCCGGCCGACGGGCCCGCGCGGCAGGCGGTGATCCGGCAGTACGTTCTCGCGGCGGCGCTGGGCGACGAGTGGGCGGAGCGGCGGATCGTGGCATCAAAGGTTGACGACATCCCCGAGGCCCGGGCGGTCATGGCGGTCGCGCAGGACAAATCGCCGCTGGCGCTGCGCGCCTGGTTCGTGCGGATGACGCTCGGCCAGAAAAACGCGGTCGCCGCGCTCGCGGGGCTCATGAGCGACGGCGACCCGGGGGTGCGACTGTCCGCCGCGATGGCCGCCGGCGTCGACCCGCTCAAGTCCCAGGCCGTGGTCGCGGTGCAGACATTGCTTGAGGAGGGAAAGCCGATCGGCGTCGGGCCGTTGCGGGCACTCAACGTCCGCAGCGACGGGCTGGCCAAGTTGGCGGGCGAGCGCCTGCTCGGCCCGGACGCGTCGAAGGACGGGAAGTCTTCGAAGGACGCGAAGCGGGCCGCGCTGGAGGTGCTGGCGGTGCTGGGCACTTCAGATGCGGCGGTGCGGGCGGAACTCGAGCGGCGGTACCTTCGCGGGCCGGGCGCCGAGGAGCGCGCGCTGGCGGCCGAGGCGCTCGGTACCGACGAGGCCCGGCGGACGGCCCGGCTCCCGTCACTGCTCGCGGAGTTGCGCGGGCCGAGCCCCGAAGGGCGCGCGCGGGCGGCGAGAGAACTGCAATCGCTCGGTTTCGCTTCGCCGGCGGTGTCGGCGGCGCTGATCAAGGCCGTCGACGCCGGCGACTTCGCGGCCCGTGAGGGGCTGGCGATCGCGCTGCAAACCGCGTGGGAGCGGGACGTCCAGGCGGAACAGGTTTTGGCGGCCGCGGACGCGGAGAAGGACGAGACGAAGCGCGCGTACCTGCGTGCGGCCCGGCGGGCGGTCGGGAAGGCGCCACCGCCGCCGTGAGGGTGGGGTGACCTTCGGTTGTGCGCGCAGGCGCGCGGTGCGGCGCCCGGGTGCCGGTCCTCAACATCGGAATGTTGAGCTACGTCGGCCCGCTGCCATTTTCCGTTACGGTGAATCGATGCGATACCCATTCGGTCCATCCGCGATCGTCGGCGCACTGGCGGCCGTCCTTGGCGTGGCGCCGTGGGCCGGCGCGGACGTCGTGCGCGACCTGACGGTGCTGCGGGACGCGACCGATTCGCCGGGCGAGCGGAT
>DATHXE010000594.1:0-22994 GCA_035459845.1 Tepidisphaeraceae bacterium
ACGGCGCGCGACGTGACCGCCCTGCGCGACGCCGCCGCCCGGATCGCCAAGGACCTCGACCGCCTCGCCGCGGACCCGGACGACCCCGCCGCCAACCTCGCCGTCGGCCGGCACTGGTGTTTCGACCTCAACGCCTGGCCCGCCGGCCTGCCCAAGCTCGCCAGGGGCTCCGACCCCGCGCTCAAGGCGCTCGCCGAGCGGGACCTGGCCGGCCCCAAAGCCGGCGCGCCGCTCGCCGACCTCGCCGACGCATGGTGGGACGTCGCCGCCAGGTTCCCCGAAGGACTCACCCGATCGAACGTGACGGCGCACGCGGCCGACCTCTACCGGCGCGCCGCCCCCGCCCTCGCCGGCATGCGCCTGCGACTCGCCGAGCAGCGCGCGGGTGACGGCGGCGCGCCCAAGCTCTCGCCGACCAAGCCGGCCACGCCCGACAAGCCGACCAGCCCGCCCACGGTCGCAACCGGGGCGCGCGGGGGGAAGGCGTACGACCTCCTGCCGCTCATCGACCTCGCCGAGACCGGCACGCCCGGCCGGTGGGAACGCACCCCCGCCGGCGCGATCCGCACGATCCCGGCCAACAAGGCCGACCGCATCGAGATCCCCGCGTCGCTCCCCGACGAGTACGACCTGGCCCTCGTGCTCGAGCGGACCGAGGGCGAGAACAGCATCGCCGTCCAGATGTCGGCGGGCGACGCCCGATTCGAGATCGGCGTGAGCGGGAAACAGAAGCGGATCAGCGTCCGCGCCAACGGCGAGAACGGCAAGCAGTTCGGCACCGCGATCGGCGAGTTGTCGTTCACCAACGGCAAGCGCCAGACGCTCACGTACGAGGTCCGCCGGTCGGGCGTCCGCGTCCTGGTCGACGGCGCGGCACTCGCCAAGATCGAGGGGGCAAAGATGACCCACTGGCGCATGAGCGACAAGGAAGCCCCGCGGACGCCGCGCGCCCCGGTCATCGGCAACTACGACGGGTCCTACCTGATCCACGCGGTCACGCTGACCGACGTCTCCGCGACGTTCGTCCTGCCGACCGTGGCCGTCGCCCCGCCGGTGCTCGCGGCCGCCACCGTCCCCACGCCCGCCACGCCGGTAAAGCCGACGACCCCGCCCCCCGCAATCCCCGCCGCCGACGGCCGCCGCGCCGTCGACCTCCTCCCCCTTTTCGACGTCAACGCCGGCGTCGTCTCGGGCGAGTGGCGCAAGAAGGACAACGCCCTCCTCTTCGACGGCGGCAAGGACGCCCGCATCCAGAGCGCGTACAAGCCGCCGGCCGAGTACGACTTCGTCATCGAGTTCACGCGCGTCAAGGGCTCCGGCAACATCGTCCAGCTCTGCGCCCGCGAGGGCGTCGCGTTCGAGTGGAGCATCGGCGCATCCGGCGGGACCACCCGCCTCCAGAACGTCAACGGCCACGCCCGCAACGCCACCCAGCGCAAGATCCCCGACGGCCTGGCCGACACCGACCGCCACACCAGCGTCGTCCAGGTGCGAGCCACCGGCGTCCGCGTCCTGCTCGACGGCAACGAGCAACTCGACTTCAAGACCGACTACGCCGACCTCTCCCGCAACGGCTCCTGGAAGCTCCGCGACGACGCGTTCCTCGGCCTGGGCGGGTGGGAGCAGCCGATCGTCTTCCACAGGGTGACGGTGATCGAGGGCGCGCCGAAATAGACTCCGCCGATTGGGACGTCTTGGAGTTCAACGCGCCCGCGCTTCGGGGCTACCCTTCCCAGAGCGTCTCAGAAGGAAACACAAAAATGCCCCGACTCGGCATCTGCCTCCTCTTGCTCGTCGCGACGCTCCCCGCGCGCGGCGCCGACAGCATCTTCGCCGACAAGGTCGACCCCAAGGCCGCGCCCGAAACGTACCTGCAGGCCAAGGGGCTGCTCAAGGCCGGCGCGAATTACGTCCTGCAGGTCGACGCCAACCTGCCCACCCTGCTGCGCGACGTCCGGGCCGCCAAGGTGAAGGCCGACGCGGCCACCGCCAGGCGGGCGGACCTCGAGCGGCAGATCGAGCGGGCCAAGGACGCGTACATCGCCGCCCAGCGCGAGGTCGCCGCGGTCTCCGAGCAGATGTCGAAGGTGAAGAAGGGGGACACGCGGCGGTACAACGAACTGGTCGGCGAGAGCCGCGCCGCCGACGTCCGCCGGCTCGAGGCCGGGCGGGTGATCGAGGCGAAGCAGAAGGAGCTCGCCCGCGCGACCGAGGGCCAGCACGACTACGTCGGCCTGACCGTCGCGCTCGCCGAGCAGATGCAGGCGGCGGCGAAGCAGTACGCCGCCCTCGCCGCGGACCCGGGCACCGCCGCCGCGATCGCCGCGATCAACGTCAAGGGCGGCGCGAAGGTCGCGCTCGGGCCGTCCGGGCAGTTCACCGCCGAGCTCGCGGCCGCGCTGCAGGCCCGCGACGTCGTCGCCGCCCGCGCGATCAAGCTGACCTTCGAGGGCGGCACGCCGCACGCGCTGGTCACGCTCAACGGCAAGACGAGCATCCTCATGACCGTCGACTCGGGGGCGTCGCTCGTGACCGTCACCACCGACGTCGCCAAGGACATGGGGCTCAAGCCCGACCCCGGCGTCGACCCGCTCGTCCTGGTCGTCGCCGACGGTAAGCGCGTCGAGGCCCGCCAGGCGACGATCGCGAGCGTCCGCGTCGGCCCGTACACCGTCAGCGACGTGAAGTGCGCCATCATGCCCGCGAGCGTCAAAGGCTCGAACCTGCTGGGCGGGACGTTTCTACGGAATTTCACGGTCCGCCTCGACATCGCGGCGCGCGAGCTGCACATGACGCCGGTCGGGCCGCAGGTGTTGGTGAGCGCGACGCCGGTGACGCCCGTCACTCCCGCGACGGGTGAGACGGGCGCGCCCAAGACCGAGCCACCGACAGGCGGCCCCCCGCCCGGGGCGGCGACGACGAAGCCGTCATCGGAGCGCGTCGTCCGCCTCCTCCCGCTGGTCGACCCGGATAAGGACACGGTGAAAGGCGCCTTCGAACTCGTCAAGGGCGAACTCGTTACGCGGGGGAAAGGCCAGCAGCGCATCGAACTGCCCTACAAGCCGCCGCGCGAGTACGACTTTCGCGTCGAGTTCACGCGTACCGACGGGAAGGACGTCGTGATCCAGATCTGCGCGCGCGACCGCATCCCGTTCATCTGGGTCATGCAGGACACGTACATCTTCCACTACCTCAAGAAGGGGACGCCGACCAACAATCACACCAAGACCAAGGGCCCCGGGCCCCTCAAGAACGGCGTGCGACACACGTCGGTCCTGCAAGTGCGCGACACCGGCGTCCAGTCGTTCGTCGACGGCGAACTCGTGACCGACTGGAAGACCGACTACACCGACGTCAACGCCGGGGTCGGGTTCTGGGCCCTACGAGACAAGTCGCTGCTCGGCCTGGGCGTCGGCGGTGACAACGTCATCTTCCACGCGGCGAACGTGACCGAAGTGACCGGCTCCGGGACGCCGACCCGGGCCGCCGCTCCAGGACCGGCCCAGCCCGAGGCCGCCAAGCCCGCCTTCTCCCCCGTCGGCGTCTGGATCAAGGTCGATTCGGGGACGAAGTTCACTTTTCAGCCCGACGGAACCCTGACCGCGCCTGACACCCAGGGTGCCGTATACCGGAAGGGGAACTGGAACCTTCCGACCGCCTCGGAGGTCAAGATCATCTACGCGGAGAACCGCTGGACGCATCTCGAGCTACAGCCCGACGGGACGTTGAAGGGCCGCACCTCGGTCGGCGGCGAACCGTGGGTCCTTCGCCGCGAGTGAGCGGGCGACGAGCCGAAACGCGCTCCCCTGCGGGCCCGCGGCTAAACGAGTCATCGAGCGTGAGGCGCCCGCCCTCATTTTTCATGTCTTCATGTTTCGCGTTTCCCCGATCGGTTAGTTATCCCCCACTTGCATCCCATCCCCCCCAGCGATACACCACCACTAACATGCGACGCCTCAAGGCCCCCCAGCGACGCGAGCAGCTCATCGAGGTCGCGACCAAGCTCTTCGCCAAGTTCGGGTACGAGGCCACCACCACGTTCAAGATCGCCGAGGCCGCCGGCGTGACCGAGCCGATCCTCTACCGCCACTTCGAGACCAAGCAGGAGATGTTCGTCGCGATCGTCCGCTCGGTCTCCGAGCAGACGATGGCGTCGTGGCGCGACATCATCGACGGCGAGACCGACCCCGCCCAGCAGATCCGCCGGATCGCCGAGGCCGTCCCCGGCCACATCAAGCAGCTCGCCGACGCCTACCACGTCCTCCACGGCGCGCTCGCCACGAGCCGCGACAAGAAGGTGCTCGCGGTCATGAAGGAGCACTACGCCCAGTACGAGGACTTCTTCACGCGCATCATCGTCCGCGGCCAGGAGATGGGCGTCTTCCGCCCCCAGCTCGACCCCAAGGGTCTCGCCTGGCAACTGATCATGACCGGCATCGGCTACGCGATGATCTCGCTCAACCTGCAGGCCATCGAGCAGAACCTGATCAAGGGGTCGATCGAGTCGATCCTGCGCGGGATGTCGGTCATCAAGGTGTGACGGGGGAATGTCGAATTTCGAAACTCGAAGTTCGAATCAATGACGAATGTCGAATGACCCAATGACGAAACGGAGGGGTGCCGTGCGATGCGCGCGGTTTCGACCTTCGTCATTCGTCCTTCGTCATTGATTCGTTATTCGAATTTCGACGTTCGTCATTCATCATCGCTACAACCGCGCCGCCATCACAACCCCCATGACGACCAGCCCCACCACGCACGCCCCGACGTACCCCAGCGCCAGCGCCCGACCCACGTGCAGGCGGACCTCCGCGACCACCGGCGGGCGGTGATACTCCAGCATCGGCTGCGCGTCGTAGTCGACCATCGCCCCATCATCCGCGGGCGCTCATTCGCGTCAATCGGAAACCGCGGAGCCAGAGCCGCTGAAGCTGCCCCGCCGGCGTCGCATGCGTCATCCCCGATGTCCTGATGCGACCTGTCCACCGCACGCGGCGCAGAACTTCGCCGTCGTCGGGAGGCTCGCGCCGCACGCCGCGCACACGCGAACGCCGTAGGTCCGCTCCCAGCTGCGCTTCCGCCGCCGCGAGACGACCAGCGCCGCGATCGCCACGAGCACCGCCAGCGCCGCCCCCGTCCACGTCGCGATCACCACGACGGGCTGCTCCGCCGGGTCCGGCTGGGGTGGAAGCGACGTCGTGTAACACTGCGTGACGTACGCGAGCAAGGTCATCCGATTCATCACGGCGGCCGATTGTACCCTCGCGCGATTCATCGACCGCGCTATAATCGACCCCTTCCGCCATGGACCTCCCCACGACCCATCACGGTCTGCTCCTCGACCTCGCGCGCGACGCGATCCGCGCGGCGCTCACGGGCTCGCCCCTCGCGCCGCTCCCGGAGGACCCGGTCCTCGCCCAGCCCGCCGGGTGTTTTGTGTCCCTCCACGACCTGCAGACCCACCGCCTGCGCGGGTGCGTCGGCCGGCTCGACGCGTCGGCGCCGCTCGGGCAGGTCGTCCGCGCGATGGCCGAGGCCGTGCTCGAAGACCCCCGCTTCACCGACAACCCCGTCACGCCCGCCGACTTTCCGACCCTCGAGATCGAGCTGAGCATCATCTCGCCGCTGACCGACGCCCCGCACCCCGAGGCCTTCGACCCGCCGACCGAGGGCATCTACCTCAGTTGCCTCGGCCGCACGGGCTGCTTCCTCCCGCAAGTTGCCCGCGAGACCGGCTGGACCAAAACCCAGCTCCTCGACCGCCTGTGCACCGAGAAGCTCGGCCTCCCCGCATCCAGTTGGCGCACGCCCGATGCGCGGCTCCAGAAGTTCACCACGACTGTCGTCGGCCCCGCGCCGTTCGAAACGCGCTCGCCTGCGGGCTCGCCTCAGGCTCGCCCTCCGGGTCGCGGCTAAACGTGAGGCTGTGTGAAATCGCGTGCCTCCCCTGCTAGACTAGGATCGTGCGAACCACCACCCCCCTCTCCGCCGTCGTCGCCTTGATCGCCGGGTCGCTCGTCACCGCCGCCGGGTGCGAGCGCCAGGATCCCGTGCAGGTCTACAAGGCCCCCAAGGAGGCGAAGGCCCAGCCGCTGCTGGCGTCGGCCGCCGGCTCGCCGAAATCCGCCGCGGACGAACACGAGTTCGACAACGCCGTTTCGGAGCTCGCCTGGACCGCGCCATCGGAATGGACGGACGCCCCGCTCGTCGCGTTTTCGGCCGCCACCTACGCCGTGCCCGGCGGGCTCTCCGCCACCGTTTCGCCCATCGTTCGCGGGCCCGGCGCGGTCATCTCTGGCTCGGTCCTACCGAACGTCAACCGCTGGCAGGGCCAGCTCGGCCTGCCCCCGTCCGCCGAGGCCGAGCTCGACAACGTCGCCCGCCACGTCCACGTCAACGACCTCGAGGCCATGACCCTCGACCTCACCGGCACCAACGGCAAGCGGATGCTCGGTGCGGTCGTCCCGGCCGCCGGCAAGGTCTACTTCTTCAAGCTCATGGGCGACGCGGACAAGGTCGCCGCCCAGGCCGCGAATTTTGAGGCGTGGGTGAAGACGATCCGCCCCGCCGGTGCAGCCGCCCAACCCAAGGCCGAAGCCCCGAAGGTCGAGCCGCCTAAGGCCGAGGCCCCCAAGGTTGAGGCCCCGAAGCCCGAAGCGCCCAAGGCCCCGGCCGCTGACGCCGTGAAGATCCCCGGGATCGCCGCCTATACGCTCCCGGCCGGTTGGCAGGTGGATGCGACGCCGCGCCCGATGCGGGCCGCGACGATCATCGTCACCAGGGACGGCGCGACCGCCCAGATCATCGTGTCGCGCCTGGGCGCCGGCGCGTTCGGGGACAAGCTGAGCAACCTCAACCGTTGGCGGGGACAGGTCGGCCTGCCGCCCACCGAGAACGCGGACGCGCACCCGGCCCGCGAGTTGAAGATCGCCCAGGGGCCGGTCGACGTGCTCGATTTCGAAGGGCCCGCGGGCGCCGAGCGCAAGCGGCAACTCGTGGCCGTCACGAAGCTTCCGGACGCCAAGAGCACCTTCTTCTTCCGCTTCCTCGGCCCCCACGAGCTGATCGGCAAGTCCTCCGGCGACTTCGACGCGTTCGTCAAGTCGTTGAAGATTGAGGAGTAACGCGGACGCCCGCGCGCCAGCGCGTTTTGTCGCACGCCGCAATCTGCGACAACCCGAATCCCACCCCGGGCGTATGTTTGAATAGACCCCACCCTGACCGCTCAGGGGTTGAGAACTGATTCCGGTTTGTAATGGTCGCGCGGGATCTGAACGGGTCCTCTGACGATCGGAACCGCTCCGCGCCGCGTGCCGCGGCGATCCGACCCCACAGAAGTCGGCGTGGGCGCGTGGTCCGCGCACCTCGTCTTTCCCCCGAACCCCCCATCGCGCCGATGCTCAAGAAGATCCTCGCCCCGTTCGCCTCCCTCACGCTGACCGTCGTGCTGCTCAGCGCGGCCATGGTGCTGATCTACGCCGGCACGTGGGCGCAGGTCGACACCGGCATCTGGGAAGTGCAGAAGAAGTACTTCCACTCGTGGTTCTGCTGGATCGAGATCGGCACGCTGCTCCCGCGCCCGCAGCCCGGCGCGGCGGGGCTGCCGTGGTGGTTCGGGTTCCCGTTCATCGGCGGGTACACGCTGGGCGTCGGACTGCTGGTCAACCTGCTGGCGGCGCACACGCTCCGGTTCCAGTTCGAGCGCCGCGACTGGTTGCTCCTGCCGCCGCTGGGCATGATGGTCGGCGGGCTGTTCTGGTGGACGACCCACCCCGAGTGGCACTGGATGACGTTCGGCATCGTCGGCGGCGTCGCCTTCCTCCTGCTGATCGCCTGGATCCACGGGAAGCGCGCCGGCGTCATCACCATTCACCTGGGCCTGATTCTGCTCCTGCTCGGCGAGGGCGTGTCGTCGAAGATGCAGGTCGAGAGTCAGATGCGGATCGACGAGGGGTCGTCGGCCAACTATTCCGAAGACATCCGGACGGTCGAACTGGCGATCGTCGAGCGCGGCCCGGTGAGCGAGCCGGACACCCACGCGGTCATCGACCGCAGCCTGCTGCTCAAGTCCGAGGGCGGTAAGGAACAAAAGATCAGCCGGCCCGGCGTGCCGCTGGACGTGACGGTCCACGACTACTACCGCAATTCGAAGTTCGTCGACGCGGCCCGGCACCCGGACCGGCCGTCGCTCTCCGACCGCGCGGGCGCGTTCACGCTGGAGCCCAGGCCGGTGATCGGCGGCGTGAAGAACGACGACATGGACCTGCCCGGCGCGTTCGTCACGGTCTCCAAGGCCGGGAACGCGCCGCAGCGGTTGCTGCTCCGCGCGAGCATGCCCGCGCAGGGCGTTCGCGTGACCGAGCCGGGGCCGGACGGGAAGCCGGTCGAGAAGGTGTACGAGGTCAGCCTGCGGTTCAAGCGGCTGTACAAGGACTACACGATCGCGCTCAAGGACTTCACGTTCGACCGGTACACCGGGACTAGCACCGCGCGCAACTTCTCGAGCCAGATCGTCCTGACCGACCCGGTGCACAACGAGACGCGCGACGTCCGCGTGTGGATGAACAACCCGCTGCGCTACCGCGGCGAGACGTTCTTCCAACAGGGCTTCGACAACGAGACGGAAAAGACGACGGTCCTGCAGATCGTCTACAACCCGGGCTACCTGCTGCCGTACATGGCGATCGTGATCGCCGGGTTCGGGCTGATCGACCACTTCGTGATGGTGCTGACGGCGTTCCTGCTGCGGCGGAGCCTGACCAAGCCCGAGGTGCTCGTGGGGCACATCGGGGTGCTCGGGCTGCTGGCGGCCGGGTTCGCGGCGCACGTGCTGCTGGGGTATCACGGCATCCTGTTCGTGGCGGCGGCGCTGGGCATTTTCATCACCGTTTTGATCGTGTGGCACGTGCGGACGCGGTCGGCGCACGAGGCCGGGAAGGCGGCGCGCGACGCGGCGATCGTCGCGGCGGCGCGGGCCCGCGCCGCGGGCGGCAAAGGCGCTAAGCCGCAAGCGGCGGCCGTCGACGCGCGGACGGCGCAGTCCGGCACGCGGCGAATCGAGATGAAGCCGGAGTCGCGCTTCCTGACCGCACGGTTCCTCGTCCCGCTCAGTTTCCTCGTCCTGTGCCTGATCTACGTCGTCGCGCACGCCCGGCCCAAGCCGATCGCCGGGTCGCCGGCGTACGATGCGCTCTCCAAGGCGCCGGTCTCGTTCGACGGGCGCGTCCAGCCGATCGACACGCTCGCCCGCAACGCGCTGAAGGTGCTCCGCGGGCGAGAGAGCGCGCTGCACATGACCGCGGGCCCCGACGGCAACCGCAAGGAGACGTCGATCGCGCCGGTGCCCTGGCTGCTCGACGTCGTCTCCGGAAAGTCGGTCGCCCGCGACTACAAGACGCTCGAGATCGACGACCTCGACCTCAAAAATATGATGGCCCTGCCGCGGAACGAGAAATTCTTCTCGCCCAACGATTTGGGTCCGAACTGGCACAAGCTCGTGCCGGAAATGGAAAAGGTGGGCACCCTCAAGAAGCAGGGCGCGAACCTGAGCCATTACCAGCGCGCCGTCGACGAATTGTCCGGCCGACTGAGCCTGTGGAACCGCCTGGCGATGCTCGACACGTGGTTCGTCGTCCCGCCGAGCCAGACGACCGACGCCGATCGCCCCGGGGAGTGGCAGTCGTTCGGCGACATCGCCCTGCGCCCGGGGAATCAGTCAAAGAAGTTGTCGGAGTTTGGGTTCGAGGTGCTCCGCCAGTTCTCGACCACACCCGAGGGCCGGTTCCGCCCGCGCGAGACGCCGGGCCGCTGGATCACCGAGGCGATGCTCTACCCCGCCGCCGTCAACGACGACGAGGTCTTCAGCATCAGCAATCCCGAACTCGCCACGGCGCTGGGCCTCGACCCGAAGCAGGTCTGGTACTCGATGAACCAGATCCGGCGAACTAAACCGGGCGCGATGGCGAGCTTGCTCAACGACGCGATGCACGGCGGCGGGCAGGACCAGACGCCGCTTCAGGCCGCCGTCAATGATCTTGCGAGGAAGATCGACCTGTACCGGCAGATCAGTGAAGCCGGGCAAATGCCTGAGGTCACACGCCAGATCCCCAAGTCCGCCGACGCGTTCGTCCGGCTGCTCCGCGCCCACAAGATCGGGAACGCCGAGCAGTTCGCGACCGCCGTCGCCGACTACGAGAAGGCCGTCCGCCCGAGCGACCCGCCCGGCGCGCACGATGCGAGCCCGTCCAAGGCGGCATTCGAGACGTGGTTCAACCGATTCAGCCCGTTCGTCCTGTCGACCGTGTTTTACGTGATCGTCCTTGTGCTCGCGCTGGTCGGGTGGGCGCTGTCGCCGTTCCCGAATGGGTCGCGAGTGTTCCTGCGGTCGGCGTTCTGGGTGCTGGGGCTGACGGTGCTCGTGCACGCGTTCGCGCTAATCGGCCGGATCTACATCAGCGGCCGACCGCCGGTGACCAACCTCGCGTCCAGCGCGATGTTCATCGGGTTCGGCGCGGCGGTGTTCGGCATCATCCTCGAACTGCTGTTCCGCAACGGCGTCGGCTCGGTCGCCGCCGCCTTGGTCGCGTTCCCGTCGCTGATGATCGCCAGCCAGCTGTCGCTGAGCGGCGACACGATGGCCGTGCTCGTCGCCGTGCTCGACACCAACGTCTGGCTGGCGACGCACGTCGTCACGATCACGCTCGGGTACGCCGCGACGTTCCTAGCGGGCGTGCTCGGCATCATCTACATCATCCGCGGGATCTTCACGAAGGGTCAGGGCAACGCGCTCGTGGGCGTCGCCGCGGCCGCGTTGACCAGCATCCCCGGCGCGGCGATCGGCATGACCGTCAACCTCAAGACGCTCGGCCGGATGATCTACGGCATCACCTGCTTCGCGATCGTCATGTCGTTCGTCGGGACGATTTTGGGCGGGATCTGGGCCGATCAGTCGTGGGGGCGGTTCTGGGGCTGGGACCCGAAGGAGAACGGGGCCGTGTTGATCGTGCTCGCCAACGCGCTGGTCCTGCACGCCCGGTGGGGCGGGCTGGTCAAGGAGCGCGGGATCGCCGTGCTGGCGATCTTCGGCAACATCGTCACCGCGTGGAGCTGGTTCGGCACCAACATGCTGGGCGTCGGCCTGCACTCGTACGGGTTCATGTCGAGCGCGCTCGCGTGGCTGCTCGCGTTCGTCGCGACGCAGTTCGCGCTGATCGTGCTCGGGTGCATCCCGATGTCGATGTGGCGGAGCTACCAGCCGCCGGCGACGGCGCCGCAGGCGGTGGGCGGGCGCAAGGCGGATGTCGATTTGGATTAGCAACTCGCGCGCACGAGCGTGATCACGTCGCGCCCGCTCCCCTCTCCCAGCCGCGCCAAGTGCGCTGATCGCACGACCGCGCATTCGCGGCGGGGAGAGGGCGATGGTGAGGGGCGAACTTCCGAAAGGCATTCGCTTCCGTAGGATTCCCACCGCCAGCGCCACCCGTCGTTCGCCCCTCACCCCCGCCCTCTCCCAGCGGCGAACGCGCGGCGACGCGTACCACGCGATGTGGCGCCGCCGGGAGAGGGAGTAGGCCGCCTCGCGCAATACGGTTGACGTGATTCCCTCCCCGCGCCGCCCCCGCTATCCTCCGCACGCGTGGACGTCCTGTGGTCCGAAGAGATGCGCCTGCTGTACGCCCTGCTGCTCCTGGCGGCGGTGGTCGCCGGGGCGTGGCGGTTCGTGGCCCGGCGGCTCGATACAAACTGGGCGGACCGCGCGACCGATGCCGCCCTGCTCGTGTTCGTGGTGCAGTACGTCGCCGTCGCGCTGCCCGGGGTGGTCGGCGTGCTCTCGCCGGTGACGATCGCGCTCGCAACGATCGTACTCAGTGCGGCGCTCTACTTCGTACCTTCGCGAGGCGGCCGGAGCGACGACAAATCCCGGGCGGCGCTTCGGACGGAGACCGCGCACTCGGCTGCGGTGCAGAGCGATAAGGAGCGAACCCGCACCCCCGATACGCAAGACTCGCGACTGCGCCCGCGATCCGACTCCACAGGAGTCGGCGTGGGCGGTTCTGCGAACCGATCGAAACCCCTTTCCCCCCGCGCCGCCGCCTCCCGCGCGGCCAGCGCCCCCAAGCCCGCGTCGGACTTCGACGCGACGCTCGTCCTTGCCGCGACGCTGTTCGTCGCCGCATACCTGCTCGGGCTGGCCGCCCACCAGATGCCGGTGCCGGTGCTGTCGAATGATGCCCTAATCTACCACTTCCCCGCCGCCGTCACGTGGCTGCAGGCGGGGCGGATCACCGTGTTCGAGCCGTGGTTCTTCAACCCGCCCAACGCGTACTCGCCGCTCGCCGGGTCGGCAGTGATCGCGTGGTACATGGGCCCGGCGGGCGGCGACGTGCTCGCCAAGGCCGCGCAGTTCCCGCCGCTGGCGCTGATCTTCTTCGCTACGATCCGCCTGGCGCGGGGGCTTGGCGTGCGGCCCGGGGCGGCCGCCGTGCTCGCGCTGGGGCTGGTGCTCTCGCGCCCGTTCGTCTGGCAGGCGCGGATCGAAAAGGACGACCTGTACCTGGCCGCGTTCTTCGCCGCCGTGTTCGCCGGCCTGACGCCCGACCGCATGCGCGACCGCATCGCCCCCCTGCGCCTCGGCGTCGCGCTCGGCATGGCGCTGGCGACCAAGTACACCGCGCTGATGCTCTGCCCGATCCTCCTGCTCGCGATCGACGCGCCCTTCCGCGCCGGGTGGCGCTTGCGCCACTACGCACTCGCGCTGGTGCCGATCGGCGTCGTCGCCGGGCCCTGGTATCTGCGAAACGCCCTGCTCACCGGCAACCCACTCTTCCCGCTCGACGTCCGCGTCTTCGGCCACACGCTCTTCACCGGCCTGCTCACGTCTGCCCCGAGCGAGCAGGTCCGCACGCCCGCGCTCGCGTGGCACCTGATCACCACGCGCGACCAGGGGATGCCGATAATCGCGCTGGCGATCCTGCTGCTCGGCCTGCTCGCGTCCTACGTCGCCGCCGCGGCCTGGCGCGCCGCCGTGTTCCGCGCGCCGCACATCCGCCTGTGCATGGTCGGCCCGGTCGTCGCGTTCGCGCTGTTCGTCCTCACCTGCCCGTACCCCGAGCCGCGCTACCTCCAGCCGGGGTACGTCCTGCTCGCCGGGGCGCTGGCGATCGCGCTCAACGCATGGATTCGTCCGGCACGAGTGCCCGAGGACGTACCCACGCCAGACCATAGCGCGCGGGCTTCGCCCCAAGCGCCGTCCCGGATCCGTTCGACGCCGATCAATTCCGCGCACGTCCAGGCCATCGCCGCCGGGTTCTTCGCGCTCGCGTGCGTCGTGCAGGGGCTCGGGAACACGGAGGGAAAGGTCATCCTGTTCGCCGCCCTCGGGGTCGCGGTCGCAGCGGTAGGCCTGGGTGCCCGCCACCTGCACGCGCGCCACCCGTTGTGGGGCCGTCGCGTCATCGGCGCCGGCATCGGCGCCATCGCAATCAGCGCGTGGGCCTACGCCGCCGTCGCCGCCGGGACCAGTGGCGCGCCCGGCGTCACGGCCGACGTGTGGCGCATGATCTACGGCGAATCCGCAGGCATCTGGGCCTTCGTCCGCGACCACCTGCCGCCCGACGAGCGCCTGGCCTACACGAATTCCGCGTTCGTCTACCCGCTCTACGGCCGCGACCTCCGCCGCCCGATCGTGTACGTGCCCACGCGCCGCGGCGTGCGGCGCATGCAGGACCTCCCACACCTGCCCGGCCCGCTGCCCGGCGAACGCCACGTCGCCGAGGCGACCGCCGCGACTGTCGGCGACCCCGACCCGGCCACCTGGCTCACCCGCCTCCGCGAGAGCGGCGCGACCCACCTGGCGGTGTTCACGCAGGCCGTCACGGAGCCGCCGGAGGTCGCGATCATCCGCGCGAACGCGCGGCATTTCACTCCGGTGTTCGCAGGGCCGGGTGGGGTCGTTTACAAGCTCAATTGGTGATCGGGGAGGCAGAGAATCGCCACAGAGTTCACAGAGCCACAGAGGAAGAAGGGAGGAAGGGAAGGGGTGCGGGTCTCGCGGATTGACGCATGTTGTGAACGTCGAGCGCGTCAGCAACGCGTTGCGTTGCAGCTATCCAGCTCTCTCTCCCCATCTCATCCGCTCTGTGCCACTGTGAGCTCTGTGGCGATTTGAATCCCACCCCCGCTCGCAACCTTCCCCCTCGCCCGCTACCATCCGCCACCCCATGCCCGCCGCGGTCCGCTATACGCCCCTCGCCGTCGACACCGAAACTCGCGCGCGCCTCGGCCGGGTCGAGACGCCCCACGGTGCCTTCGACACGCCCGCCTTCATGCCCGTGGGCACCCAGGGCACGATCAAGGGCCTGGTCCCCGAGCTCGTCGCCGCCACCGGCTCGCAGTGCATCCTCGCCAACACGTACCACCTGATGCTCCGGCCCGGCGAGACCGTCGTCCGAGACCTGGGCGACCTCCACAAGTTCATGGCCTGGCCCGGGCCGATCCTCACCGACTCCGGCGGGTTTCAGGTCTTCTCGCTCGCCGATTTGAATAAGATCACCGACGACGGCGTGACGTTTAAGAGCCACGTCGACGGGAGCGTCGTCCACCTCACGCCGGCCCGGTCGATGCAGGTCCAGAACGACCTCGGGGCGGACATCATCATGATGTTCGACGAGTGCCCGCCCGCCGAGGCGCCGCTTGAGTATCACGTGACCGCCGTCGAGCGGACGCTCCGGTGGGCCCGGCTGTGTGTCGAGGCTCACAAGCGGCCGACCGAGCAGGGCCTGTTCGGAATCGTCCAGGGCGGGACCGACCGCGGCCTGCGCGAGCGCTGCGCGGCCGATCTGGTCTCGCTCGATCTCCCCGGCTATGCGATCGGCGGATTGGCGGTGGGCGAGGGCTTCGAGGCGATGCGCGGCGTGCTCGAACACACCACCCCCCTGCTGCCGGCCGATAAACCCCGGTATCTGATGGGCGTCGGATACCCGCGCGACATCGCCCACGCCGTCGCGGCGGGCATCGACATGTTCGATTGCGTCCTGCCGACCCGCAACGGGCGCAACGCGTACGCGTTTACCGCTGAGGGGCCGATCCGCCTCCGGAACGCGAAATATCAGCGGGACGCCGGGCCGATCGAGGCCGGGTGCGACTGCTACGCCTGCACCCACTTCACCCGGGGGGCGATCCGGCACTACTTTTTTGCGTCCGAGATGCTTGGCCCCGTACTCGTCTCCGTGCATAATATCCGGTTCTACCAACGGTTCATGGCGGACCTCCGCCGGGCGATCGGACAGGGGCGGTTCGGCGAGTTCGTCCGATCCGACCCCCGGTGCTCGCTGGCCCCCCCACCCATGTCGACCGGCGGAGAGGGTATCGCGCCATCGGTCTCGGAGCCGTAACGCCGCCCGCATCGAGTGACCGCGACCGACTTGTCCGACGCATCGCCCCGAAAGGAAACCGCCTTGTTCACGACGCCGCACTTCACGCTCGCCCAGGCCACCACCGCCCCGACCACTCAGGGCAACCAGCCGCCGGGATTCCTCCAGAGCCCGCTGTTCCCGATGATCCTGGTCATCGCGGTCCTCTGGATCTTCTTCTTCCGCGCCAAGAAGAATCAGGACCGCAAGCGCAACGACACGCTCGAGAAGCTCCGCCCCGGGCAGCGCGTGCAGACGATCGGCGGCATCCTCGGCGTGATCACCCAGGTCAGCGAGAAGGAAGTCACCGTCAAGGTCGACGAGACGAACAACGTCAAGATCAAGTTCTCCCGCAACGCGATCCACCGCGTGCAGGACGAGGAGAAGACCGAGCCGACGAAGTAAATCGTCAGTAGTCAGTCACGCGCACTCGCGACCATGTCCGCCCTTCCCGCCCACTCTCGCCGCCGTTCCACCCGCGTGGTCGTGCGCGCGCTGGGGTTGGCCGCGGCGCTGGGCGTGGTCGCGACGATCCTGGCCGTCTGGGTCGCCGCCCGGTCGCGCGCGACGGCGAAGCGCGACTCGGCGGAGCCGACGATCGCCGCGGCCGCGGTCGCGGTGACCGGCGGGACGCTGCTGGCGTGCCACGTCCGCCCCGGGCCGTCCGACCTGTTCGGTGGACCGGCCGTGCACCTCGACGGCATTTGTGAGAGCGACGACGGGTCGTGCGCCGATGTCGTCCTCTCGGCCCCCGCGCCGGCCGACGCGCCAGAAGCGGTCGATGACCTTTCCGTCGTCGGTTGCCGGCTCACGCGCGGCCCGTGACCCGCGGCGCGCACACCCGATCAACTTCACATCCCGTCGCGCCGCCATTCGGGCCCTGACCCGCCGGCGCGCGCCGCCCACCCCGAACGACCGCAACCTCGCCCCGATCTCGCAACCCTCGGAACCAACCACCATGTCCGCACCAAACCAGAGCCACGGCTCCCGCGTCATCCTGATTCTCGTCCTGCTGTACGCGGGGCTGTTCGGCATACCGGGCCTCGCCGACGGCGTGTTCGCGTTCCGCCCGTTCTCCAAGGACGAGCCGACCCTCTCGCTCAACCTCAAGCCCGGCATCGACATCGCCGGCGGGACGAGCCTGGTCTACAAGATTCAGAAGCCCGAGGGGTACGTCGGCCAGGGCCAGGGCACGCTCGCCGAGCAGGTCGCGGCCGTGCTCAAGAAGCGCGTCGACCCGCTGGGTACGAAGAACCTGATCTGGCGCCCGCAGGGCGACGACCGGCTGGAGATCCAACTCCCGCGCGTGTCGGGCGGGAAGGGCGGCGACCAGGAGGCGGCCGCCAGGGCCAAGGCCGAGTTCAATGCGCAGCTCCGCGAGTTGAAGAACTTCAACGTCACGTTCGAGCAGGTGCGGTACGCCGTCGAAGAGCTCAAGGGCGACGCCCGGGCCAAGGAACTCGACAAGCTCGCCGGCGGGTCCGCCCCGCGCGGCTTCCTGTTCGCCGAGCTCAGAAGCCTGTTCGACAAGCGGCAGGGCTCGCAGGCCGCGCTCGACGCCGCCCGCGCCGCCGGTAAGAAGGACACCGACCCCGAAGTCGCCAAGCTCGTGCAGGACGTCGGCGAGGCCCGGGCCGAGTACACCAAGGCCAAGAACCGCGTCGAAGAGGCAAACATCAACGTCGCCCAGATCGAGGCGCTGCTCGGGCAGAGCGACCCGGTCAGCGCCGCCACGCTCGACGGGATCTCCGCCACGCTCCCCGACCCGGCGCGCGTGACGCTCGCCAAGCTCCGCAAGGTCTATCCCGAGTTCGTCCGCTCCAAGGACCTGATCGGCGACACGGGCGAACTCAAGCGGATGCTCCGCGGCTCGGGCGTGCTGCAGTTCCACATTCTGGTGGACCAGCCCGAGCGCGACCAGCCCGAGATGGTCCGCCGGTTCGACACGGAGGGCGCGGTCGTCAAGGCGAACGACGAGTCGCGGTGGTTCCAGGTCGCCCGGCCCGAAGAGTTCCGCGGCGGGCGAGCCCGGGTCAGCCCGCGCGACAACCAGGCGTACGTCCTCGCGTGGGTCACGCCCGACCCCGCCACCGGCGCGCCGCGATCACTGGTGCACTCGTCCAAGGAGGGCGAGAAGGACTGGGCCCTGCAGCGCGCGTACGAGACCCACGACTCCAACTCCGGCGCGGCGGTCGTCGGGTTCGAGTTCGACGCGGTCGGCGGCGTCCTGTTCGGCAAGCTCACCGGCGCCAACGTCGGCAAGGGCCTGGCGACCGTCCTGGACAACAAGGTCATCACCGCCCCGAACATCAACAGCCGGATCGACAAGAGCGGGATCATCACGCTCGGGGCCAAGGAGAACACGGCCGCCGAGCGCCTGTACCTGATCAACACGTTCAACGCCGGGTCGCTCCCCGCGACGCTGGCGGAGGAGCCGATCTCCGAGCGCGAGATCGCCCCGTCGCTGGGCGAGACCAACCTCAAGGCCGGCCTGCTGTCGTGCGTGGGCGGGCTGGTCGTGATCGCCCTGTTCATGATCTTCTACTACCGCCTGTCCGGCGTGATCGCCGTGATCGCCCTGTTGTTCAACATGGTGCTGATCCTCGGCGTCCTGGCCATGATGGGCGCGACGTTCACGCTCCCCGGCATCGCCGGCCTGATCCTGACGATCGGCGTGTCGGTCGACGCGAACGTACTGATCTTCGAGCGCCTCCGCGAAGAGCAGATGCGCGGGCTGTCGCTCAAGATGGCCCTCCGCAACGCCTACGACCGCGCGTTCACCGCCATTCTCGACTCCAACGTCACGACCGCGATCACGTCCGCCTTCCTCGTCTACTTCGGGTCCGAGGAAGTGAAGGGCTTCGGCCTGACGCTGCTCATCGGCATCCTCACGTCGATGTTCACCGCGCTCTACCTGACGGGCGCGATCTTCGACCTGCTCATGGAGAAGTTCGGGCTCCGCAAGCTCGGCAGCTTCCCGCTCTACAACCCGTGGTGGAACCGCCTGCTCGTCCCGAAGGTGGCGTGGATGAACCACTGGAAGAAGTTCCTCGCGTTCTCCGTCGTCTTCGGCGGGCTCGGGATCTTCGCGTTCGTGCAGAACGCCATGAACGGGCGGCTGCTCGACGTCGAGTTCGCCGGCGGGACCGAGGTGCAGTTCGCGACCAAGTCGCCGATGACCGACGGCGAGGTGAACGACCGGATCAAGAAGGTCGAGAAGGACGTCCCGCAGCCGACCGTGACCGCGATGGGCCGGACCGAGGGCGGCAAGTACCGCGAGTTCTCGGTGACGACCGCGAACCAGGACCGCAACCAGGTGGCGACCGCGCTGTTCAAGGTGCTCGAGGACCAGCTGACGATCGCCGTCCCGTCGACGTTCGTCGTCGGGGGCCAGACCAGCGAGCTGCGCAACCGCCTGAGCGTCGAAACCGCCCAACAGGCGGGCGTGGTCGTGCCCGTGACGACCAAGGACGGGCGGTTCACCGCGCTCAGCCGCGAGGTGCCGGGCGCCGCCGCGTACTCGAACGGCGTGGCCGTGATCATGGACAAGATCTCCCCCCCGCTCGCGCCCGAGGAGATCCGCCAGCGGATCGGCCGCGCGCTGTCCGAGCTGAACGACTCCAACCTGACGCAGTTCGACGTCGTCCGCCTCGACGGGCAGACGGGCGACGACCGCCCAACCGACCGGGCCGTCGCCATGCTCGTCAGCCGGAACTTCCCGTACGACAAGAACGCCGCCGAGTGGGTCGAGAAGGTCGCCGGGCCGTTCTGGCGGGCGACGACCGCCGGCGTCGGCCGCGAGGCCAGCTTCCAGAAGGTCACCAACGTCGACGCCCAGGTCGCCGGCGCCACCCAGCAAGCCGCGATCTTCGCCACCCTCGGGTCGCTCGTCGGCGTCATGATCTGGATCTGGCTGCGCTTCGGCGACGTCAAGTACGGCACCGCGACCGTCGCCGCCATGCTCCACGACACCATGCTCGTCGTCGGCGCGGTCGGCCTGTCGCACTGGGTCGGCAGCACGTTCGTCGGCGACATCCTCGGGGTCGAAGGGTTCCGCGTAAACCTGACGCTGGTCGCCGCGATCCTGACCGTCATGGGGTACTCGATGGTCGACACGATAGTCGTGTTCGACCGGATCCGCGAGAACCGCGGGAAGTACGGCGTGATCTCGAAGAAGCTGATCGACGACTCGGTCAACCAAACCCTGTCGCGCACCCTGCTGACCGTCGCGACCACGTGCGCCACGCTGATGGTCATGTACATCTGGGGCGGGGCCGCGATCCACGGGTTCGCGTTCATCCTGCTCGTCGGCATCCTGATCGGGACGTACTCGTCGATCGCGATCGCCGCCCCGATCCTGCTGATCGGCCACGACCAGCCCAAGGTGAAGGTGGTCACCGCGACCCGCGCGAGCGAGGCCCCGAAGAAGTCGGAGCGCGTGAACGCGTAACGGCCGTCCGCCAGTTTCCGTTGAAAACGAACCGCCGCCTCGCCCCGCGCGAGGCGGCGGTTTTCGTTCGTCGTTTCACTCCCCGCCTCCCGACTTGAGTGATTCCGCCCGCGTGGGTGAAAATTCCGTGCGATTCGCAAGTTCTGATCGGCCCGCCTCACACATTTATTTCGCGCGTTCGCTATGATGCGCCCGGGTCACGTCATACTCGGTCGTATCGTGGGTGGACGCCGACTTTTGAAATCCCAATTGGCGCGCAGTCGGCCGACACCGACGGCCATGACGGCCGCATCCGACCGCCGCCAACTCGAATGTCTGGTCTGGGAAGGAGCCCCTGGATATGCGCAAGGAAGTGAAGCTCGGCATGGTCATCGGCGGTGGGCTGATCGCCCTCCTCGTCGCCTACCTGCTCGTCGCACCCCCGAACAACAAGAAGGGCGCGTCGCTCGCCGACAACGGCGGCGCGGCGAACCCCGCCTCGCCCGGCGACGTCGCCCAGCCCGGCGACCTCGGCGCCGAGGACCCGGCCGCCGCCAACCGGACGCTCGTCGGCACGACCGACCCGGCCCCCGCGCCGGCCACGTCCGCTAAGACTGAGGTCAAGACCGACGTGACCGCCAAAGGCACGCCCACGCCCGGCAACGCCGACTGGGGCAAGACGCTCCAGACCGGCAGCGTCGCGCTGGGATCGCCCGCCAAGCCCGCTGCGACCAAGGCCGACACCGCTAAGGTCGCCGACGCGGGCACTGCTGCGACGGTCGGCAAGACTGGCACGGCTCTGACCTCCGAGGCCCCCGCCCGGGCGATGTACTCCGACCCGAACGCGGCCTGGGGTGACGGCGTGAGCACCGACGCGCCGGCCCTCGGGTCGATCCGCCGCAGCACCAAGTCGCACCTGATCGCCGGCCCGGCGCCGGCGGCGATCGCCACCGCGGGCGGCGGCGCCCCCGGCACGGCGCACACCGTCCAGGCCGGCGACACGCTGTCGTCGATCTCGGCCCACGCGTACGGCACGCCCCACCTGCACGCCCACATCCTGAAGGCCAATCCGGGCGTGAACCCGAACAACCTCAAGCTTGGCACGGTGCTGAAGCTGCCGGCGGTCGACGAGGTGAAGGCCGCCACCGCCGCCGAGCGCAAGGTCACGGCCGGCGCGACGGCGCTCGCCTCCCCCGCCGCCCCGGAAGTGCGGATCGACGCGACCCGCCAGTACAAGGTGCAGTCGGGCGACAGCCTCTACAAGATCGCGTCCAAGCTGTACGGCAAGGGCACGATGGCGGACAAGCTGTACGACCGGAACAAGGCCGCGATCGGCCCGGACCCCAAGCGGCTCAAGCTGGGCATGATCCTCGACCTCCCCGAGGCCCCGCTGGCCGGCCCGGCGTCGGCGAACACGCCGGCCCTGGCCAGCCCGGCGCTGCCCGAGCTCGAGTCGACGCTGAGGAACGAAGTGAAGTAACCGGCAGCGGGTTCGGTTTTAACGCATTCACGCGGGCGACCTCGGAGACGAGGTCGCCCGCGGTGCTTTTTGCGCGGACGGCGCGCCATCCTCGTCCCCCGGTAGGGTGCACTGCCCACCCTACGAGACACGGCCCCGCGCGCGGGACGCTTGCCCGTGGCAGCCGTCAGTTCGCGACCGCGGTGCTGAGTCGGGCGATGCGGCAGCGGATGCCGGCGCGGTCCCAGAGCTTGCGGGTCGCGGGGTCGCAGTCGGCCCAGTGCTTGTCGAACCAGGCGGTGGCGTCGTCGAGGCGGACGGCGTCGCGGAAGGCCGGCTGGTCGGCGAGGTTGAAGAGGATGAAGGCGGAGACGAACGGGTCTTCGGCGGTTCGGCGGATGGAGACGGAGGGCCAGATGCCACCGGCCTGCTGGAGGGTGGCGAGGTACTCGACGCCGCGCTCGATGGCGACGCCCTGGCCGTGATTGGTGAGCAGGGCGCGGAGACAGAGGGCGGAGACGAGCGGGTCGCCCCAGCCGCCATCGTTTTCCTGCGCTGCAATGATCGTGCGGATCAGCTTGCCCACGAGCGGGTGATGGGCTTGGCAGAGTTCGTCGAGGCGGATGATCGCCAAGGCGGCCGATGGGAGCGCTTGGCCGAGCTCGAGGGCGAGGCGTTCGGAGGCCTCGGGGCGGGCCTTGAGCAACTCGCGGGTGAGGCGGTCGTACTGGCGGGCGGTCCAATAACGTTCGATCTGGCGTACCGTCTGCATGGGACTCCTTTCCATGGGCGGACTTTGTTAGGTGAATTATGGCCTAACAAGATGGAGGGAGTCAAGGGAAATGTTTGGGTTATTTACGGCCGGGTTCAGTTAGGAAAGATAAGCCATTGGTCGGGTTGGAGATGGAAATGTGGAAGGCCGGGCCGCCCGTCGAATGTTGGCGTCGCCGGGGTTGGGCTGGCGGGCGGGGGGGGGATGGGCGTTCACAACCCGCCGGGTGGTTTAGTCGCGGGGGGGAGCGGGCGGATGCGGACGTCGCGGTAGGCGATGCGGCCATTCTGAAAGAGGAGGACGATTGGACCCTTGCGCGGGTGTCCGAAGTCGGGCGACCGGGGGGCGTCGAACGCGGCCAACCGCGCGTCCCACTCGGGGCTGCCGACCGTGTAGTCGACGACGCGTTCGCCATTGAGCCAGTGCTCGACGTGGGGGCCGCGGGCGACGACGCGGAGGTCGTTCCACTCGCCGACGGGGCGGGCGACGTGGCGGGGCGGGCCGAAGAGCCCGTAGGCGGCGCCGGAGGCGGCGAGCGGGCCCATGCCGGGGTCGGCGCGGGCGGGATCGATGAGTTGGATCTCCGACGCACTCTCGTAAGGCCGGTACGTGCGCTCGTCGACGCGGATGCAGAGGCCGCCGTCGGCGCGGGCGAACACGCGGAACCGGAGGGCGAGTTCGAAATCGTCGAACGACTCGGTGGAGGCGATCGGGGTGGCCGGGCCGTTGGCGACGAGCATGCCGTCGGTGACGGAGACGTCGGCCGGAAACGCGTTGCGGCGGAACGCGCGCCACCCGGCGGACGTGACGCCGTCGAAGAGCGGTCGCCAGCCGGCGGCGCGGTCGGCATCCGTGAGGGGCGGGGCCTCGGCGGGCGGGACCGGGGCGGTCGTGGGCGCGCGGGCGCGGTCGGTGATGGGGCGG
>DATHXE010000595.1:0-1674 GCA_035459845.1 Tepidisphaeraceae bacterium
GTACGCCAGCGACACCGCCAGCCGCGCGCCATAGTCGAACTTGCTCCCCCGCTTGGCGGATTCGCCGTACGCCATCGACCCCGACCCGTCGAGCAGGAGCACGCACTTGAGGTTCGTCTCCTCGTCGTACTCCTTCACGTAGTGGCGGTCGGTGCGCCCGAGCACGCGCCAGTCCATCCGCCTCGGCTCATCCCCCGGCACGTAAATCCGGTGCTGGCGGAACTCGATGCTCGCGCCCTTCACCGGCGACTTGTGCGACCCGATCGTCGTCCCCTCGACGACGGACCGCGCCGAGAGTTGAAGGTGATTGAGCCGCTCGACGAGGGCGGGTTCGAGATAGCGACTGAGGGTGCTCATGGGAATACCGACCGGCGCCGCGACGACCACACCTCATCTTCGACACCGATGACACCGATTCCCACCGATGGGCACCGATGATCGAATCGGTGAGCATCAGTGGACATCGGTGTAATCGGTGTCAGAAAGATTCGGTACGAACGGCCGACGGCGCGCGCGCGAACCGACGTGCCAATTCTACCCGTAGTGTCGTTGAATGCTCGACGGTGTCCGCCCCGCGATTACCGGAGCGACACCGGGTCTCGCTGCGACGGCATCGGCGTCGGCAGGACCGCCGGCCCCGGCAACCGCGGCGACGGCGTCGCCCGGCTGATCGGCTGGAACGCGGCCGCCGGCGCCGCGACGGGCGCCGCCGGCTTGGGCGACTTGGCGCCCGTCCAGATCCACACCGCCGCCCCCGCGGCGATCCCCAGCGCCCCCACCCCGACTGCGCCGAGCAGTGACCGCCGGCGCACGCGGCGGGCAGTTTTCAATTCCGGGTCGGCCTCGGCTTGGAGCGTCCCCGCCGGCGCCTTCGCCTCGATCATCCCGCCCAATTTGCCGGCGATCTGCCGCAGCGTCAGGCCACGGTCGCGCGCCTCATCGACTAACTGCGCGAGCGTGCGGTCCACGCCGTCGCGCGCGTCGATGATCTCGTCGAACAGGTCCAGCAAATCGCGCACGTCTGCGTCCGGCTCGCTGTACAGCCACGGGCTCACGTGGGTCAGTACGATGCCCCGGCCCTCGTCCACCGCAATCACGTTCGACGACTTGATCGCCCCGTGCACGATCCCCCGGCCGTGCAGCGTCTCGAGCGCCAGCACCAGCTCGCGGGCGGCCAGCAACACTTCCCGCTGCCCAACAGACTCGCGCGCCGCCCACTCCCCGATTGGCCGGCCGTCGACGTACTCCCAGACCATGTAAACCAGCCCGGCGTCGCGCTCGACGCCGTACAGGTTCGCCACGCCCGTGTGCGCGAGCTCGCGCACCCGACCCAGGCGGTCCTTGATGCTCGGATGGAGCTGCCCCTTCCACAGACAGTCGTCGTCCAATGTCTTAAGGACGACCGTCCGCCCGGCCGGCGCTTGGGCCAGCCAGCACTGCCCCTCCGTGATCGTCCGCGTGACCCCAAACCCCCCGATTTCGCGCAAACTGGCCTCGTCCGTGCGAACGATTTCGCACGAGTCCGCAGTCACCGACGAGTCGAGAATCGGAGCGGTCTGATTCATGGTGTCGCAGTGCTAACGAAAGGGGAGCGCGGGAGTTTACCCCCCTGCCGCTGTCGACGCCAACGAAATGCCCCGATTTTGTTCAACAAATCGGGGCAATCATTGTGCG
>DATHXE010000596.1:0-5117 GCA_035459845.1 Tepidisphaeraceae bacterium
CTCTTGGAACCGGGCGACCAGCCCGTCCTGCCACTGTGAAACGCGCTCCGCCGCCTTTTCCGGGTCGGCCGGCGCACGGAGTGATTTCTGCACACGACGAAGTTCGGCGGCGGCGCGGCGGAGGTCGTCGGTCATCGGCCGGGCACGCTCGTACACCGTCGCCAGTCGCCCGGCGCTCGCGGCGATCCGCCCGAGCCCCGCCGCTGCGACCGGATCCGGCGCCGCCCACTTCACCTCCGGCATTTGCCCGTTCTCGCGCAGCCACGCGAGGTTGTCGTACGCCCCGAGGATCGATTCGGTACGGCCGACCACGGGCGAGTCGGCCAGGGCCGCGCGGGCGGCGCGCAGGGCTTCGAGGTCTTTGGTCAGGACGACCAGGCTCCACGTCGGCAGCTTGCGGATCAGCTTCACCGACTCCAGGTCCTCCGCCTGCAGATCGAGGAGGTTGGGGTTGAAGTTCGGGCGCGGCGCGAGTAGGTACCCGGTGACGAGCACCGCGATCCACGCGATGGGACCGATCCAGGTGAGCCGGCGTGACAAGGGCGGCGACGGGGTCCGTTGGGTGGGCTCGGCGGGCGCCTGTCGAACGACGACGGGGCGGACGGGGGCAACCGGAAACCCGCCCGGCGTGGTGGATGCTCGCGCCGCTTTGCCGCGCATCGGGACGACCGTCAGCAGCGCGGGCAGGAACGTGTATCCCGCTATCAAACACAAGATCAATCCTCCCCCCGCGATCAGCCCGAGCGACGCCGCCCCTTGGAAATCCGTTAACAGCGACACAAGAAATGCACCCGCCGCGCCGAGGCACGCGGTCGTTACCGGCGGGCCGACCTGGCGAAACACCGCGACCCAGATCCGCCGCGCATCCCGCCGCGGGTGCCGGCCCGGGCGCGTCGCCTCGGCGCGGTACCGCGACAGCACCTGCACGAGGTAGTCCATCCCGATCCCGATCAGCGCCAGGAAGAACACGATCGACAGCAGGTTCAACTCGCCCAGCGTGAGCGTGGCCCACCCGCACGTCCACGCGACCCCGACGCCCAGCGCCAGCTCGGCCGCCAGCGCCAGCCAGGCCGAGCGCAGCACCACGACCAGCCCGACGAACACGCAGATCAGCGCGACGACCTCGGCGCGGGTCGAATCGCGGTCGGTCGTGCGCATCTCGTCGGCCTCGAGCGCCGGCCGGCCCGTCACGCCGAAGGTGAACTCGCCGAACCCGCCCGCGGCCTCGCGCACCGCCCCCCGAACCGCCTCGACGATCTCCGACATGCCGGTGAGCGAGGCGTAATTCTCGCGCGGCGACACGCGCACGAGCAGCAGGTGCCGCCGGCGCGTCGGGTCGGTCTCGTCGGGCGCCCAGAAGTAGCCCAGCGCTCCGGGCGTCGTCGCGCCGACGGTCATGAGCTCGGGTATCACGGGCGGCGCCCCCGGCGGTTGCGCGAGCGTCGCGGCCAGCGAGCGCGCGAGCTCGTAGGAGATGGGCGCGGACTCGGCCGGGTCGGCGCCGAGGCCGAGGTCTCCCAGCGGGATGCCGAAGATGTTGCCGGCCAGGAGGGTCATCACGCGCTCGACGCGCGACTGGCCACGGGCCGCCTCGCCCACGGCGCGGAGCAGGGGGGTGCTGCCGCGGGCGTCGGCGGCCGCCTTCCGGACGGCGGCCGGCTCGTCGAACAGCAGCGCCTGGTCGCCCAATCGCTCCAGCGGCACCCGCCGCTCGACGTCCCGCACCCGCCCGCCCAGCGCCCGCACCCGCGCTTCCACCGCGTCGGCCGCGGCCGTCCACCGATCGATCGGCGGCGGCGGCACGCCAGGCCGCGCCTCGATCAGCACGTACAGCGCCTCGTTCTCGGGGAACTTGCGGACATAGTCGAGGAAGTCGCGGAAGAACGGGACGGTCGGGCTGTACAGCTTGTTCTGGTCGGCCGAGAGCCCGAGGCGAAGCCCCGCCCAGACCCCGCACACCGCCGTCAGCGCGAGCGTCAGCGCGAGCGTCAACTTAGGCCACGATGCCACCGCAAACGCGAGCCGGACCAGCGGGCGGAAGGGGCGACGAGACATGCGAGCGCATCCGAAAGCCCACGGAGCTTGCTCCGTGGGTTGCTACTCTTCCTCGTCTACGTCCGCCGCCGCGCTGCCGAGCGGGTGCGTCGACGGCTCCGCTTCTTCCGCCTCTTCCGTCTCTTCCTCCTCCGCCGCCTTCCCTTTCCCTGCCGGCTTCATCAGCTCCGCCAGCAGCACCGTCGCGAACGACCCGGCCGGCAGGGTGAACTTGAACAAAATGAACGGCCCGTGCTCGTCCACGCCGCCGGCGATGTCCACGTCGGTCGGCCGCACCCGCGCCGCGCGGCGGGTCCCCTTCACGCGCTCCCCGCCCTCGCGCCGGAAGTCGCCGGGGCGCAGGCCGACCGCGGCGAACGCGGCCTCCTCCATTTTGAGCGGCTCGCCGGTCGGGAGGGTGACGCGGTAGCCGACGAGCGGGGCCGTCGGGCTGATTTCGAACGCGTCACACCGCGGCTGCTCGATGGCCGGGTCTTCGACCATGAACCCCGCGCCGTTCTCGTGCTTGATCGCGAAGTCGCCCAGCAGCAGCTTGTCGTGCAGGCCCTTTTCCACGCGGGCGGCGACGACGTCGTTGAAGATCTTCGACTGCAGGGCGGAGACCCAGAGGCGCTTGATGCGCTCGTCGATCCCGCGGGCGGCGACCTTCGCCTTGCCGGACTTGATCAGGCGGTGGAGGACGCGGCGCTCCATGCCGGCCGAGCGGGGCCAGATCTTCATCGCGCGAGAGAAGTCATTTTCGTCGACCGCCTTGCGCGCCCCGAGCTGCTGGGCGTCGTCGGTCGCGGGGTTGGGGCGGCCGAGGAGCTGGTTGAGCATCTCGGGGTAGTCCTGGCGGATGACGGCGGCGCCGAGGATGTGGTTGTCACCGCGCCGGCCGAAGCGCTGCTCGCCGAAGTAGTTGGGCACGCCCCGGCGCACGAGCTCGTCCAGCACCGGCTTGACCTTCACCACGTCCGTCGGCGCAACGTCCCGCACCTTGATCGCGAACGCGTTGCCCTTCAGGTGGCCCATGCGGAGCTTGTTGACGTGCCGGTCGGCCCACAGGACGGCGACGTTCTCGATCTTGAGCGCCTGCACCTTCTCGGGCGTCGTGCCCCAGATCGACAGGTGTTGGCGGGTGACCGCGTGCGCGTCCTTGAGCCCGGCGTAGCCGATGTTCTTCTGCGGCACGTTGAGCGCGTTGGCGATCAGCCCGATCGCGTCGAACGTCGACACCCCGGTCTTCTGGATCTCGCAGAAAACGTGCTCGCCCGCCCCGGAGGGCTCGTAGATGGGGAGTTCCTGTACGGCGAAGTCTTCCGGCCGGGCCTTGAGGGTCCCGCCGATGCCGGGAAAGTCTTTCGTCAGATAAGGGAGAGGCATGGGGGGGATTGTAGGGCTGGCGCGCGTGGTGGGAAGCGGGCGTCACCGCACGGGGCATTTTGCTTGACGTCGGCCGGTCGGCGGGCGACCTTGTGCCGGTCGTACCGGCGCGGGCGGAGGTTGTCGGTCGCCCGCGTTGCACTTCAGGGTCGTGAGCCGGGACGTGCCGGCGAAGGGATCGGTGGGCGATGGGCGGCGGGATACGGTTGACTTCGCGGCCGGGCATCGCGATCGTCGTGCTGGCGACTGCGGCGCTGGGCGGGGCGCTCTGGTACGTGCGCAGCCTGGACGACGAGCAGCGCGACAAGGCGGCGGAGGCGGGAAAGCCGATCCAGGCCAGTGAAATTCCTGCGACCCGGCCGGTCAAGAAGCTTTGGCCCGTCGTCGACGTGGGTGTCGCGGCGAGGGCGCCGGGCGACGTGCTGGCGCCGTCGGGGGAACCGGTCGCCCGGGTCCTGGCGCGGATCGACGACCCGGACGCGTCGGTCCGTCGGGCGATGTGGCTTCAACTCAACAACCTGGGCCCCGACGCGCTGCCGCTGGTCGAGAAGATGACCGCCGGCCGCGGCGCGTTGTCGCCCGAGGCGGCGCTGAAGCTCGACCGCGCCGCCGGCGTGATCCGCAAGCGGGCCAAGTGGGAGAAGATCGAGCGCGACCGCCTGGCGTGGGAGGCCGGGCAGATCCGCAAGGCGTACGAGGGGTCGTGGGGCACCAACGCCAAGTGGGACGCCGACGTCGTGCGGGCGATCGACGGGTGGATCGCCGTCTACCTCGACCCGGGCGGGTCGGCCCGCCCCGTGCGCGGGAAGGCCCCGCCGCCCGCGCCCGAGGACGTCCTGGCCGCGTTCAAGGCCGCGCAGGCCAGGGGGTGCGACGACCCGCTCGTGCTCGCGCTGCACTACCTGGCGGTCGGCGAGGCGTACCGCACCGGGTCCGGCCCCGTGACCAAGCGGTTCCCCGCGGTCGTCAAGGAACTGCAGTCGGAGGAGTACCCGGCGTTCGTGCGGCTGATGGTCGCGGCGCGGTTCGTCGCGCTCCAGGGCGGCCGGGGCGAGCCGCAGCTCCAGCGGACGTTCCCCAAGCTCTTGCAGGAGATGGCGGCCGACCCGGCGATCCCGGCGTGGGCGCTGAACGCGACCGCCGAGGCCGTGTTCGACCTGACCGCCGAGCGCGACCTGGACCCCTTCGACACGGTCACGAAATTCGCCGAGGTGTACGAGGCGGCCGCGCCCGGCAACCCCGGGCCCCTGGTGCTCCGCGGCCGCCAGGCGATCCGCAAGGCGTGGCAGGCGCGCGGGAGCGGGTGGGCGTCGACCGTCACGCCCGAGGGGTGGAAGGGGTTCCACGACAAGCTCGCCGAGGCCGAGGCCGCGCTGGCGAAGGCCTACGAACTCGACCCGTCCGACCCGCGGGCGGCGACGCACATGATCACGGTGAAGCTCGGGCAGGGCGAGCAGGGCGGCGGGCGCGAGGCCATGGAGCGGTGGTTCGAGCGCGCGATGGACGCCAACCCGGACAACGTCAACGCCTGCTGGAGCAAGCTCTACTACCTCCGGCCGCGGTGGCACGGGAGCCACGAGGAGATGCTCGCGTTCGGCCGCGAGTGCCTGGCGACCGAGAACTGGCGCGGCGGCGTCGCGCTGGTGCTGGCGCAGGCCCACGAGGAGATCGCCGAAGAGACCGGCGACGCGAAGGAG
>DATHXE010000597.1:0-1540 GCA_035459845.1 Tepidisphaeraceae bacterium
CAAATACTTGAACCGGTCGAGCAGGAACCGGGCGTATCGGTAGATCCGGTAAAGCTTTGGCATCGGGGCGGGCAAAGGATGAAGGCGGAAAGAGGAAGGACGAAAAAGGGAGCCCGGCGACTTGTCGCGGGACGGGGACCAAAGGGCGCCGATCGCGACGATTAGAGCGTACAACGGAATCCGGTCACCCGACAGCGAAAGGCGATCGCAGGGCAGACAAGAATGTCTGCCCACCGAGTTATCCGATCGCAACGTCCTCGGCGTCCCTTGTCGAATCCGCCATCCACCAGAGGATCAGCAGGGGGATGATCCGGCCGGCGAACATGGCGGCGGAGAGCAGGTAGAGCGGGATTCCGGTGAGCGTGACGCGGTCGGGGGCCAGGCCGACGTTGGAGAGGGCGCTGACGGTGAGGAAGAGGGATTGGTCGCCGCCGAGCTGGGGGGCGAAGCGCATGAGGAGGGGATGGATCAGGCAGAGCGTCAGCAGGTACAGGCCGAGCCAGACGGCGGCGAACGCGAACGGGCGGCCGGCGGGGAGGTTGGCGAACGCGCGGCGCGGGGCGCAGAGCAGGGCGTGGAGCGTGGTGGTCTTCAGGCCGCCGCCCGTGCCGCCGGGCGAGGCGCCGACGAACATGAGCAGGACGGTGAGGAAGGCCATCGGCGCGAGGTCCCGGTGGATCGGGGCGATGGGCAGGCCGAGCGTGCGCGCGTTGAGCGGGGCGAAGGACGCGTTGAGCAGGACGGTCCGCCAGGTGGGCACGGGCGCGGTCGTCGCGGACCAGACGGACTTCTCGCGGACGACGTCGGGGCTGAGGGCTTGGAAGAGCAGGCTGACGGCGAACCCGACGAGGTAGACGCCGGCCGTCGTGCCCAGGACGACCTTGGCGTGGCGCGAGAGCGGGCGCTGGTGGATGATCGAGTCGAACAACTCGATCAGGACGGTCAGCCCGAGCCCGCCCAGGATCGACATGGGCAGGAGCAGGGTGTGAGTGGTGGCGTCCGACGGCAGGGGCGGCCCGGCGGGGGAGATGTAGAGGCCGGAGTTGGCGAACGCGGCGGCGGCCTGGAAGACCGAGTCGAACATCGACGCGCCCGCGCCGCCCGGGCAGGTGTTGAACATCAGGCCGATCAGGATCGCGACGGCCTGGCAGATCAGCGCCGCCCACAAGATCCGCCAGTCGGACCAGGGCAGGCGGAGGATGCGCTTGACGGCGAGGCCGCCGACGATGAGGGCGAAGAGCGTTCCGGCGACGGTCAGGAGGAACAGGACGACCTTGCCGGGCAGAAAGTAAGCCGACGGGTGGATGGAGTACTGGAACCCGGTGAGGGTGGCGGCGTTGACGGCCTGGAAGACGGCGCGGTCGTGGTTGAGCGGGTTGCCGGGCGGCATGACGCCGTCGGCGCGGAGGGCGAAGAAACCGACGAGGATCAGGAGGATGTAGGCGGGGAAGAGCCAGCGGACGACGTCGGCGGCGGGGTCGGCAGGGGGTCGGAGCGGGAGGTCGGGCTGGCGGTTGGGCGGCGGCACGCGGGGAGATTA
>DATHXE010000598.1:0-10730 GCA_035459845.1 Tepidisphaeraceae bacterium
CGACGACCCCGACACCGACGACCCGACCCCGGCCCCGCCGCCCCCGTCCGCGACGGCGATTCGGACGCTACTTCCCGCGATCGATTCCGCCGCCGCCACCGAGGCCCCCGCGCCCGTCGACCCCGCCCACATCGGCGGCGCCGTCGCCATCGGCGACTTCCCCGTCGAGTACCGCAAGTTCGCCAAGGCCCGCCTCGGCGTCGCCCCAGGCCTCCGCCTCAAGGGCATCAAGTTCCGCGGCAAGTGGGCCGTCATTTTCTCCGCCGAAGACCTTTCCACCGGCGTCGTCGGCCAGCAGGTCGACGGGATCGTTGGCTACACCCCCGCGACCGCGACCGAAATCATGCGCCGCCTGATCACCAACGCCGGTCCCAAGGTCACGCCGCCTACCGCCCCCGGCGCCGCGCCCGCGACCCCGTAGACCGCGAACGTGTATTGATTCCCCCGCCGCTTGCGGTTTAGCGAGTGATTCTATCGCTAAGCCGCAAGCGGCGATTCTACGCGCCGACCGCCCGCACGTACCGGTACTTCCGAAACAACCCCACCCCCGTCAGCACGATCACCACGTTGAACGCGACCAGCGCCCACCACCCCCCGCCGCGCTCGTGGCGGAGCAGGCGGATCACCAGGTCGACCGTCAGCACCGTGAACGCCAGCGAGTCCACCAGGAACCACTCCGCGCCCGGCCGCACGCGCGCCCCGATCCCGCCCGCGATCATGATCACGCCCACCGCCACCGCCGACCACTCGAGCGCCAGCCCCCCGCTCGCCCGCCCGGCCAGGCTGAGCAACCCGATCACCAGGAAGAACCCCCCGATCGGGATCGCCCACCCCACCCGCTGCTTCAGCGCCGCCAACAGCTGCGCATAACTCGGCGGCCCCACCCACTCGCGGAGCACCGCGAACTGCTCGACCGGCAGCCGGAAAATGTGGTTCCGCTTCCCCCGCCGGAGCACCAGCGTCCGCGGCATCATCAGGTTGTCGAACACCTGAAACGTCCCGCTGACCCCCTCGCGGTCGCGCATCGCGTCCACCGGCACGAACCCGTCCGGCGGATAAACCCGAATCCGGTCCGCATAGAACGCCACCCGCCACAGGGCCTTCGTCCCCATCTCCACGACCTCAATCTCCCCGCTGGCAACCGCATCGTCCGCCAACGGCGGCGCAGGAACCTCCGGCGGCGCGATCGGCACGGAAAACCCACCGACCATCGACGGCGGCGACGGCGGCGACAACGGATCACGGTCGGAAGGATTCATCACCCACAGTGTAGCCTCCCACCCCGACCGTGATCACGTGTGCGCAGCACACCCGCTTGCGGGTTAGCGGGCCAAACACCCACGAAAATCGATCAGCCCGAACCACTCCCCGACGCGAAAGTGAACGAAAAGGCCCCGGCGCATCGCGCCGGGGCCTCGTCATTCAACGCCGTTGTGCAGGTTCCAGTCTCATATCAGTCCGAATGTCTCGCCACCAGCTCGCGGAGCGCCGACGCGTCAAAGATCTGACCGTCGCTCCGAAACACCTCGGCTTCGACCGAACCGTCCTTCAGAAACTCGACCTCCCAACGTTCGCCGGGCACGGCGACCTCGACCATGATCGCGTCATCCCTGCGCTGCCGCAGTTCGTAGTGAATGCGACCGGCGCGGAGCTCGTCGAGAAAGGCGAGGAGGTTGGCGGGAAGAGTCGCGTTCATCGGTCGAACCTCTGATCGGTCAGGAGCTTTCGGACCGTCTTGTAACCGGGCAAGTTCTGTCTCGCGCCAGATTCTATGGCCTCCCAACGCATCGGTTCGAGTTCACTCCAACTCGGCGATCCCGGCGGTAACGGCGCGGTGCGGATACTCGCCTTCTTCTGGCGAAGGACTTCGCTCACCGTCATGCCGTCGTACTTGCCCATTGAACGATTGTTCGCAAGTCGACGACTAGGCGAGCGACCCAAGATCCTGCGCCCCGGCCGAGTGATCGCGGAGCCGGTCCTCGATCACGCCGCCCTCCTTGTCGACCACGCCCAGCACCTGCTCGTGCAGGCCCTTGCCGGCGGGCACCATCGGGTACACGTGCTCGTTCGGCTCGACCGCGAAGTCGACCACGCACGGGCCGTTGTGCTCGAGCATCTCCTTCACGACCTTCGGCACGTCCGCCTTGTGCTCGCACCGGATGCCGCGGACGCCGAAGCTCTCGGCCATCTTCGCGAAGTCCGGGTTCTTCATCACGGTCTGGCTGTACCGGGCCCCGTAGAACAGGTCCTGCCACTGCTTGACCATGCCCTGGAAGTCGTTGTTGAGGATCGCGACCTTGACCGGGATGTTGTACTGGGCGCACGTCGCCAGTTCGGGGCACGTCATCAGGAACGACGCGTCGCCGTCGATGTCGATCACCTGCTTGCCGGGCTGGCCGATCGCCGCGCCCATCGCCGCCGGCAGGCCGAAGCCCATCGTCCCCAGCCCGCCCGACGTGATCATCTGCCGCGGGAAGCGCCAGCGGTAGAACTGCGCCGCCCACATCTGGTGCTGGCCGACGCCGGTCGTGATGATCGCCTCGCCGTTGGTCTGCCGGCTCATCTCCTCGATCACGTACTGCGGCTTGGCGACCTTCGAGTCGTCGAAGTACTTGAACGGGTACCGCTTCTTCCACCCGTTGATCTGCGTGAACCACTCCTTGCGGTCGCGGTGCTCGATGTTCGGGAGCATCAGCTCGAGCGACACGCGGGCGTCGCCGATGACGGCCACGTCCACGTCCACGTTCTTGGAGACCGACGACGGGTCGATGTCGATGTGGATGATCTTCGCGTTCGGGGCGAACGTGGCCAGGTTGCCGGTCACGCGGTCGTCGAACCGCGCGCCGACGGCGATCAGGCAGTCGCACTCCTGGACGGCGTAGTTGGCGAACGCGCTCCCGTGCATGCCGAGCATGTACACGCTCTTCGGGTCGAGCTCGTCGTACGCGCCCAGGCCGAGCAGGGTCGTCGTGCACGGGATGTTCCCGCGCTGGCTGATCTTCCGCACCGCCTCGTGGGCGTTGGCGATGATCGCCCCGCCGCCCACGTACAGCAGCGGCTTCTCCGCCTTGTTGATCATCTCCGCCGCGGCTTCCGCCTGCTGGGCGTGCTGCGGGTGCGTGATCGCGTGCCGCCGCTTGGACACGATGTGCTCGCGCGGCGTGTCGTCGACCTCCTCCGTACACACGCCCGACGTGATGTCCTTCGGCAGGTCCACCAGCACCGGTCCGGGCCGACCGCTCGTCGCGATCAGGAACGCCTCGTTGATCACGCGCGGCAGCTCGCGGATGTCCTTCACCAGGTAGTTCCACTTCGTGCACGGGCGGGTGATGCCCGTGACGTCGGCCTCCTGGAAGGCGTCGTTGCCGATCACCTTGGTCGCGACCTGGCCGGAGAAGACCAGCATCGGGATCGAGTCCATCTGGGCGGTCGCCAGCGGGGTGACGGTGTTCGTCGCCCCCGGGCCCGACGTCACGACGACCACGCCCGGCTTACCGGTCGCCCGCGCGTACCCGTCGGCACAGTGGCCCGACGACTGCTCGTGGCGGTTCAGGATGAACTTGGCGGGCGTCTTGTAGAGTTGGTCGAACACCGGCAGGATCGCCCCGCCGGGGTAGCCCCACATCGTGTCGACCTTGTGCGGGCCGATCAGCATCTCGTGGAAGATCTGGGCGCCGGTTTTGCCCTTGTACCTGGGCTTGGCGGTACCGGCGGGCGTGGTCTGAACGTTGGATTGCAGCGTGCTCATGGCAAGTTCCAAATAGCGCCGCCCCAAACGGAGCGGCCGAGAGAAGTCGAAAGGTCCGCCAATCTAGCGATAGGTGCTGGCGGTTTCAACGATTATCGAAGAATGTGCGATGGGAAACGGGATTACGGTCGTACGCAACGCGGAGATTTCGGCATTGCGCCGAAAGGCGGGGCGGGCCGGTCGCGAGGGGTTAACCGGAGTTAACCCGACAGCGGCGCCGGCCTAGCGTACGACGACCGTAATTCGAAGGGCGGGAGTCACGGGGTGGAAATATAGGGTTCGGGCGGTCGCAGGTCAAGGAAATATCGATCGACCCGTTCCCCCTTTTAGCTGCTGGGCTTGCCCAGCGCGTCCGGAAGCACAATGGTCGATCACACCGCACCAATGCAACGGACGCATTCCCGACGACCCGAAATGCCATCCCCGGAACGGGGCCCCTTGCGGGGCGCCCGTTTCGGAGTGACGGCGAGTGGGGGCACGATCTTCCCTGCTTGCCCCGGTCTGAATCTAATCCCGCTTCGAGCGGCTTGGTCACCTCCGGTGACCATGTCCGCCGCCCCACAAGTTCACTAACGCGCCGCGGCGCCGGACGGGCGCAACTGCGCACGTGCGGCTGCTCGGCCGTTGCCGATGGTGCTTTCACTCCCGTGGATCGCGGGGGCCAACTCCAGGAAGTCGAAGTCCTCCCCGTCCAGGCTCGGCGGGACGTACCCCGGCTGCTTGGACTTTTCGACCTCGTCGTGGAACGCGCCGACGACCTGTCGCTCGATCAGTTGCCGGCACTCGGCGTTGATCGGGTGGGCGATGTCGGCGTGCAGTTTGAGGCGCGCGTGGCCGGCGCTCTGGTAGCGCAGGTAGCGGTTCTCGTCGAGATGCAGGCCGCAGTTGTTGCAGAACCTGGCGCGCAGGTGATTTTTCTCCCCGCACCGCTGGCAGTGGTCCGCGAGCTTTCGCGAGGGCATCGCCAGGAACAGGCCGTCGTTGCCCTCGATCAGCTTCACGTCGCGGATGACGAACGTGCTGTCGAACGTGAGCGCGCAAAAGGCCTTGAGTCGCGAGTTCGGGTTCGACGACTCGCAGAGCTTGATCCGGATGTCAGTCAGGCGCATATCGACTCCCCATTGAGTCAGGTTGAGAGACCGTCCTCTCGTGGTGGTTTCGATCCAGATGTGCTTCCGTCTCTCGCCGAGACCGAGCGTGGCCCGAGACGTGATTGGGGTGGGCCCGCCGGTCTATCTATCTAACGATGCGGCCGGGCAAATCTTTACCGATTTTCTCGGATCCGACCCGCCGCCCGCGTCACAACACCAACGCGGTCGCATCGCGGTTATTACCGGCGATTCCAACCCGGCGTTGATCCGTAGGTGTTATTCGAAACGGCGTAGGACCATCGTCCAACACACCGTTGCGAACACCGCTATTCGGGCAATCGTTCGACCGGCCCCGGGACCGAACTTTCGGCCCCGAGCGCCGGGCAGAGCTCGACCGCGACCGTTCGGACGCCGAGCTTCGCCCGAAGTTTCTCGGCGCTCGCGGAGGCGTCCGCCGCGGCGTCGTACAGCGTGAACAAACTGCTCCCGCTGCCGCTCATCCGCACGATTCGGCCCACAACGCTTTGAGCCGCTTCTCGCAGTTCGGCGAGCTTCGAACTGATCGCAAACGCCGGCGCCTCCAGGTCATTGACGAGCTCGGGCAACAGTTCATTAGCGGTCAGACCTGTCAGGCGCGCCCAGTCGGGCTCGGCCGAGATCGTCGTCGCGTCGCCTAGTCCCAGTTCGTCGTACTTCCGGTAAACCGCGGGCGTCGGCATGTGGATCGGCGGGAGGACCAGCACCGCCCAGCGCGGCTTGGGCCGGGCGATCGGGCGGACGACCTCGCCACGGCCGGTGCAGACCGAACTCGGGCCGTGGAAGAAGAAGGGCAGGTCGCTGCCGAGCCGCGCCGACAGGTCGGCCAGGCGGTCCGCGGGCCAGCCGAGTTGCAGCAGGCGGTCGAGCGCGGTGATGACGGCCGCGCCGTCCGCCGACCCACCGCCCAGGCCGGCGCCGGTCGGGATCCGTTTGCGGAGCGAGACCGTCGCGCCCGCCGCCGGCGCCAGCGCAATGCCGGCGCCGTGTTCGACGACTGCGGCGGCCTCGAGCAGCGCCGTCGCGCCGCGCGAGACCAGGTTCGTCCCGTCGGTCGGCAGCGCCGGATCGTCGCACGCGAGCGCGACGCCCGGCTCGTCGCGCAGGCGCACGTCCAGGGTGTCAAAGAGCCCGACGGTGACCATCCATGTGAGGAGCGGATGGAAACCGTCGGGGGTCGGAGGCCCGACCCGCAGGTGCAAGTTGATCTTGGCCGGGGCGTTGACGCGCATGTCGGGGGACGACGATACCGCCGCGCACCGTGCGCGGCCAACGCGCGTGGCCGGGGTTGTTCGGTTCTTCTGTTACGCGGTCAGACGTGACGAACTTCGATCGATTCGACGGACGAGATGTGACTCACAAAGGCTAGCGCGCGGCACCAATAAAATCAACGAAATTCTGGGGGAAACTCGGAGGACGAAACCCGAAGTTCGAATCAAACTCGACGTTCGAATGACGAAGCACGAAACGGGTTCTCGCGCGCGAGAACCCGTTTCGATATTCGAGCTTTGACATTCGTCATTGATTCGTTCTTTGAGTTTCGCACTTCGACATTTCCTACTCGAAGATCTCCCCGAAGAAGTCCCGCATCGCCTCCCAACTCCGCCGGTCGGCCTGCGCGTTGTACGCCTGGCCCTTGCTCGGGTCGTTCCCCGCCTTCGGGTTGGTGAACGTGTGCACCGCGCCGCTGTAGGCGACGAACGCGTAGTTTGCGCGGGCCTTGCGCATCTCGTCGAGGAACGCGCTGACCTCCGCCGGCTTGACGAACGGGTCGTCGTCGCCGTGGCACACGAGGAGCTTGGCCTTGATGTTCTTCGCGTCGTCCGGGTTGGGCGTGTTCAGCCCGGCGTGGAACGCGACGACGCCCGCGACCTCGGCCCCGCTCCGCGCCAGCTCGAGCGCGCACGTCCCGCCGAAGCAGTACCCGATCGCCGCGATCTTCTTCGGGTCGACCTCCTTGCGCGCCTTGAGCGCGGCCAGGGCGGCGTTGATCCGCGCCCGCATGTCCTTACGGTCGCCGGCGCGCAGCTCGGTCGCCCGCTTGCTCGCCTCCTCCATGTCCTTGGCGTTGGGCACGCCCTTGCCGTACATGTCGATGGCGAAGGCGACGTATCCCATCTTCGCGAGCTGCTCGGCCCGGTTCTTCGCGTAGTCGTTCAGCCCCCACCACTCGTGTACGACGATCACGGCCCGGCGGGGGGCGGTGTCGGCATCGTCAAAGTAGAGCACGCCTTCGAACTCTTTATCCCCCGCCTTGTACGCCAGTGGCTCGGAGCGCACGACGGCGGACGCGGTGTGTGCCATGACCATGAGGAGCCCACAAAGGATGAGGTGTTTCACGGACGTTCTCCTTCTTCGAGCCTCCCGCCCCGACGGGGTACGGGTTCGGACGACCTTACTGTAGTGCAATACCTGTTACACGGAAAAGTTGCGTTGGCCGCGCCACACAGGCGCTACAATCGTTCAACGTCGACCACGCGTGCAGATCCGCTCCCGGGGTTTGCTGGGATTAGCACGGGGTTTGCCAAGCCCACTAGCCGAAATGAGAAGCGTATGACCCCGTTTTCGCGCGGCAGGACAAAACTCTGCCGCCCGGGTGGCGTCGAATCGCGAAATACGCGATATCGACCCGCCGTTTTTATCTGAAAGCCGCTTTGCAGTCGTCATGAGCGCCGCACCCGCCTCGAACTTCCGAACGGATCCGTCGGCGACGGCCGATATCGCCCTGCCGCGCGCATTCGAACGGCCAAGCCGGGCCACCTCCCACAAGAAATCGGAAACCAGCCGCGACTACCGCCTCGACTTCTGGCGCGGGCTGTGCCTGGTCGACATGGTGCTCGTCCACCTGGTCAGCGAGGGCGTGAAGTTCGGCGGGGCGCTGACGGCGATCATCGGCGAGTACGCGCGGTTCGCCGCGGGCGGGTTCATCTTCCTCGCGGGGCTGGGCGTCTCTTACATCTTTCTGAAGAAGGCGCGGGACCCGGCCAAGCGTCGCGGGACGTACGCCGCGCTCTGGCGGCGGTCGCTGTACCTCCTGTTCGTCCATTACGCGGCGTCGCTCAGTTTCGTGATGATCTACCCGCTGCGCGACTACGGCGGCGCCTACCCGAACTTCTTCGAGTTCGCGTGGCGGGTGCTGACGTTCCGCGAGGGCGTGGACCTGCTGATCTTCTACGTGATCATGGTCGCGCTCTCCCCGTTCATGCTCGAGGTGATGCGCCGCGGGTACACGTGGCTGCTCGCGCTGGCGAGCGTCGGCCTGTTCGCGTGGGGGCAGTGGCACCCGGACGCGCTGTCGTCGGTGATCCCGATCCAGAAGGCGTTCATGGTCGTGCTGTGGCAGATGATCTTCGTCGCCGGCATGATCGCCGGGGCGCTGCTGCCGTGGTACGACGCGCTGGCGACGCGGGCCAAGGGGATGATCACGGCGGCGATCTGGGCGATCATCGGCGTCGTCGCCTATCTCGCCTACACGCCGTCGGGATGGACGTGGGCGTACGAGCACTACCTCTACTTCGCCAAGACCCCGCTGACGACCGGGGAGGCGATCCGATACCTCGCGGTGGTGCTGGCGATCATCACCACGACGGACCTGGCTTGGCGAGTGATCGCCGACACGCGCGTCGTCGGGTTCATGACGCGCCTGGGGCGGCGCAGTTTGGCCGTGTACGTGGCGCACATCTGGGTCGTCGCGCTGATGGTGGCCGTGTCGCTCCGCATGCCGTGGCTGGGGAACTGGCAGGCGCTGCTGGCGATCCCGGCGGTGGCGCTGGTGTACGGGTGGACGCTGCTGCTAGACGCGCTGTCCGAGGCCCCCGTGCGGCGCGGCGAGGAGCCGGTCATCGGGCAGGCGTTCTGGCGCGTGTCCGGGGCGGCGGTGACGGCGGTCGCGGTCCTGTTCGGGATCCACGCGACGCTGCCGGGCGGGTGGAAGGCCGAGCGGAAGAATTTACACCTGGCGCAGGTCCCGCCGCCGGCGAATTTGGTGAAAGTCGTCTCGGGTGACACATCGGATTCGGAATACGACCCGGACGACGTGCTGCCCGATCTCCCGAACGAGGACGTGACGCCGGAGGACGAGCCGGCGGGGGTCGATGACGTCGCGCCGGTCACGGGCAGCCCTGTTTCCGCGGACTGGGTCCCGTCGGCGCACGACTGAGTCGGCAACCTCGAAGCCGCAAGCGGCGCGCCCCGTTCCCGTCCTCGTCCTTACGACTACAATCTCCCACCATGCAGATTGCGGAAGGACTTGAGGGTATCCGCGCGACGCCGGCGGTCGGCGTGGTGACGGTGGGCAATTTCGACGGGGTTCACCGGGGGCACCAGTCCATTCTCGCCAAGGCGCGGGGGTATCGGCGGCAGGTGGGCGGGCCGCTGACCGTCGTCACGTTCGAGCCGCACCCGCTGACCGTCCTGGCCCCGGAAAAGGCGCCGCCGCGCCTGACGCCGCCGGCAATCAAACAGGAACTGCTGCGGGCGGCGGGGGCCGAGCGGCTGGTCGTGCTGCCGCCGACGCCGGACGTGTTGAACCTGTCGGCCGAGGAGTTTTGGGCGCTGCTGCGCGACCACGCCAAGCCTCGGCACATTGTCGAAGGCACCAACTTCACGTTCGGCAAGAACCGCGGCGGGACGGTCGATCGCCTGCGCGGGTGGGCGGCGGAGTCGGGCGTGCAGTTGCACGTCGCCGACGCGATTTCGGTGACGCTGACGGACCTGGCGATCGCGCCGGTGAGCAGCTCGATGATCCGCTGGCTGCTGGGGCACGGGCGGGTGCGGGACGCGGCGATCGCGCTGGGCCGGCCGTACGTGCTGGCGGGGCCGGTCGTAAAGGGGTATCAGCGCGGGCGGACGATCGGGATGCCGACGGCGAACCTCGATATGGGCGACCAGCTCGTCCCGCTCGAGGGCGTGTACGCGGGGCGGTGCGAAGTGGACGGCGCGGTTTATCCCGCGGCCGTGAGCATCGGGCGGATGGAGACGTTCGGGGCGGGGCTGAAGTTTCAGGTCGAGGCACATCTGATCGGGTTCGCGGGTGACCTGTACGGCCGGGAGCTGCGCGTCGAGCTGCTCGACTGGATCCGCGGGCAGTTGAAGTTCGGCGGGCTCGAGCCGCTGATGGAGCGGATGGCGCGCGATCTGGCGATCACGCGCGAGCGGGTGGGGATGACGCCGGAGCGGGAGTTGGCCAAGGGCTGACTGTAGTGGTGCCGACCGTCGATGGGTGCCATGTTCTCGCGAACCGCCAGTCAGTTCGGTCCGCGAGACGGGGTTGTCGGCTCGCGTGGGCATGCCCCGGAGGAGTTCGATTCCAAGACAAGAGCCGCTGGGGCATGCCCACGCCCCGCGACGGCGATTCATTTCAAACCACGTGGTTTGGCGCGGTGCGAGGGCATGGCACCCGAACGGTAAAATCCGCGCGGTCGGATTTTCGCTCGACCGGCATCCACCCGCGTGCAACAATCGCAACCCGTCCGGCGTCACAACTCGCATCAGGAGGCCGCATGTCGACCTATCGCGCCCGCGCCGCGGTTGTCGTTTGGATCGTCGCACTGCTGGTCGCGCCACTCACCCGGGCGGAGGCGCCGGGGGCCGAGTCCGCGCCGACGTTCGTCGGGGAGTGGCAGACGTCGTACGGGAAGATGAAGCTGGCGGCGCTCGCCGGGGGCCTTGCGGGCACCTACGGCATCCAGGGCGTTGATGGGACGATCGAGGGCACGCTCGACGCGACCGGAAAAAAGCTCACGTTCAAGTACATCGAGCCCGGCGTGAAGGGCGAGGGGTGGTTCGAACTGGCGGCAGACGGGAAGGCGTTCGCGGGGAAGTGGCGGCCGAACGGGGCCAAGGACTGGCAGGAC
>DATHXE010000599.1:0-2740 GCA_035459845.1 Tepidisphaeraceae bacterium
GATGTCAAAAGCCGCACGGCCCCCGAGCCCACCAAAGCCCCGCTCGCGCCAAATGTTACACGCGGCGCGCGCCGCGATCGTCCCTCGAAAGCGGTTCCGATGGCGACCGTGCCGCGATCACGGAAGCGCCTTGAACCACCGGTCCTTTCGAGGCAGCCAGTAGTCCTTCAGGTCCAGCGAGAACACCGTCCGGCTCGACCGCCCGACGATCTGCGACACCGGCACGCAACTCCGGGACGGGTCGTAAGGATCGCTCGCGCTCATCCGGTTGTAGAACCGCCCGTCCTTCGAGTTGTCCCGGTTGTCGCCCATCATGAAGTACATCCCCTCGGGCACGACGAACTCGGCGACGTCGCGGAACGGGTTGACCAGGCGGTACTTGGGGTCGCCGTTGCTCCGGTGGAAACGCCGCAGCATCTGCTCGTCGTCGTGGACGAGCACCGTGTGGGTGTAGTCGCCGATCGTTTCCTTGAACGCCTTGAACAGCGTGCGCTCTTCCGCCGGCAGGGGGTCGAGCGCCTCGGGGCCCGCGTCCTCCCACTTAACCCACTGCCCGTTGATCTTCGGCCGGTTCGCCTTGATCTCGATCCGGTCCCCCGGCACGCCGATCACCCGCTTGACCAGCCGGATCCCGTCCTCCGGCGAGTAGAACACGACGATCTCCCCGCGCGCCGGCGTGTTCCAGCGGGCCATGTGCCACGTCGTGAACGGGAACTTCAGCCCGTACGCCAGCTTGTTCACCAGGATGCGGTCCCCCTCGACGATCGTCGACCGCATCGACCCGGTCGGGACGTCGTTCCAGTCCAGGATGATCGACCGGAACGACAGGAAGATCGCCACCAGAACGACCAGCGGGCGGATGTGCCGCCGCCAGTAGTAGAGGAGCTTGTTGCCGGTCTCGGGCGACGGCTCGCGGGCGCCCTTGGACGCCGGGGGTGGCGGCGACGGCGGCAGGGACGTGCCGGGCGGCGACGGCGGGGGGGACGACTGTGGTCTTGGCGCGGGTGACGGGGTGGCGGCCACGGGTTGGTTTTCGCTTTCCTCTGAGGGCCTGTCCGAAGAATCGGTAGACGTTGCCTGAATGGCCGCCGGCGGAAGCCGTCGGTTGCGCGGCTTAGCGGAGGCCGGCGGAATCGCCGATTCTAGCACCCGCGTCCGCCGGATGCGAACGCCGGACCGTCACCGTTTCGGGTGCAATCGCCCGTCCCGTTGCGGCCCTTTCAAAGTGATGTAACTTTTGGCCCGCCCGTGTGTACAGACTGTGGCCCCAGATCTTCCCATGTCTTACTCCCCCCCTCCACTCGTACGCGAGACGATCGGCGTCAGCCGGTTCGAGTTCAAGTACCTGATCGACGAGCGGACCGCCGTCGCCGTCCGGGACTTCACCCGGTCGCGCCTGGTGCGCGACACGTACGCCGACGCACGCCGCGGGGATTACCCCACGCACAGCGTTTATCTCGATGCGCCGGGCCTGCCGATCTACCGCGCGAGCTGCGACGGGCACCGCAACCGGTACAAGATCCGCGCCCGCTATTACGACGACAAGCCGGACGGGGTGGTCTTCCTGGAGGTCAAGCGGCGGCTCAACGACATCATCGTGAAGGAGCGGGCGCGCGTGCACCGGTCGGCGGCGATCGAAATCATGCGCGGCCGAGCCCCGGTCGTCACCGATTTGTTCAAGCCCGGGGACGTCAAGCAGTGGGAGTCGCTCCGCCGCTTCGCCGAACTGCGGGATGCGCAGGGCGGGTCGACGCCGCGCGTGATCGTCTCCTACCAGCGCGAGGCGTGGGTCAAGGAGGGCGAATCGCAGACGCGGCTGACGTTCGACCGCGAACTGCGCGGGGCGAAGTGGGCCGGACGGTTCGAAGCGGCGCGCGGGCCGGTCTGCCCGCTGCCGCTCCCGCAGGCACAGGTTGTGCTCGAGATGAAGTTCGTCGACCGGTTCCCCACCTGGTTCGCCGACATGGCCCGGGAACTGGGCCTGGAGCGGCGGTCGATGGCCAAATACTGTCGGGTGACTGATCAATTAAACGGCTACGCGCGCGTTTGAGGGCGTGGGGGGCTCTTCAGGCAGGTGGGTGATCACCTGATCGTTGCGGAGCTTCTCGGGAATATTAGGATTGCGTGAGCCCCGCTGATGTGGCGGGACGCGCGGGAAGACGACGGAGGACGGGCCTTGCTGGGATTTCTGGACTCGCTCATTGGCAACGAACTCGCCGCCACGCTCTCGATCGAGACGGCGCTGCTCGTGCTCGTCCTCGCATTCGTCATCGGGCACCTGGTCGCCTGGGTCTACATGTGGACGCACACCGGCGTGTCGTACTCGCGGTCGTTCGCCGGGTCGCTGCTGGTCATGCCGGTGCTCGTCGGGCTGGTCATGATGCTGATGGCCAGCGCGGCGGTAGCGCTCGGGCTGCTCGCGGTCTTCGCGATGGTCCGCTTCCGCAACGTCCTGAAGGACACGCGCGACACGATGTTCGTCCTCTGGGCGATCGCCGAGGGCGTCGCCTGCGGCACGCAGCGGTTCGGCATCGCGGTGCTGGCGTCCGTCATCCTCGGGGCGGCGTTCCTCTATCTCCACTTCACCGCGTTCGGCGGTCGACACCGGTACGACGTCGTCCTCTCGCTCGAGTGGGGCCCGACCGGCGAGCTCGGGCGGGCGGAATGGGCACCCCTCCTCCGCGACATCCTCGCCCGACACGCCGTCCGCTCCACGCTCGCCTCGCAGCACGACCTGGAG
>DATHXE010000600.1:0-2435 GCA_035459845.1 Tepidisphaeraceae bacterium
GTCCCTCGTCCACCGGAACGACCGCGACGCACGCAATCCAGAGCCCGCCCGACCCACGGCCCGCGCCCCGCGTGCGGCGGGGGCGGCCGTACGTGTTGCGCACGGCAGTCCTATTTCCCCAAACCTCCGCGACCGCGAACATGGCAAGCCGGCTCGGGCGCGGGCTGGTTCGTAGCCGAACCTCTTGGGCGCGTCCACCTCGTAGCCCGGCCAACAGGAAGGGGCGCTTCATCAAAGCGTCTTCATGTCGATCACGAAGCGGTACTTCACATCCGACTTGAGCATGCGGTCGTAGGCTTCGTTGATCTGCTGGACGGGGATCAGCTCGATGGTGGAGGTGATGTTGTGGTGGCCGCAGAAGTCGAGCATTTCCTGGGTTTCGGGGACGCCGCCGATCATGGAGCCGGCGATTCTTCGGCGGCGGGAGATCAGGTTCATGGCGCTGGGCGAGGGGTGGGGGTGCTCGGGGGCGCCGACGAGGACGAGGGTGCCGTCGCGCTTGAGGGCGCTGAGGTACGGGTCGAGGTTGTGGCTGACGGCGACGGTGTTGAGGATGAGGTCGAACTTGCCGGCCTGCCTGGCCATGGCGGCGGGGTCTTTGCTAATGACGACTTCGTCTGCGCCGAGTTTTTTGGCGTCGTCGGTCTTGCCCGCGGAGGTGGTGAAGAGGGTGGTGTGGCAGCCGAAGGCGTGGGCGAACTTGACGCCCATGTGGCCCAGGCCGCCCAGGCCGACGATGCCGACGCGCTTGCCCTTTTCGGCGCCGAACTCTTTCAGGGGGGAGTAGGTGGTGATGCCGGCGCAGAGCAGGGGGGCGACGCCGGCGGGGTCGAGGTTGGCGGGGACGCGGAAGGCGAAGCGCTGGTGGACGGTGATGGCGGAGGAGTAGCCGCCGTAGGTGACGGGGCCGGCGTTGTGCTGGTCGGGGGAGTTGTAGGTGAAGGTGATAGCGCCGTTGTCGCAGTAATTTTCGAGGCCGGCGGCGCAGGACGGACAGGTCTGGCAGGCGTCGACCATGCACCCGACGGCGGCGAGGTCGCCGGGCTTGAAGGCGGTGACCTCGGCGCCGACGGCGGTGACGCGGCCGACGATCTCGTGGCCGGGGACGCAGGGGTAGACGGTGCCGGGCCACTCGGAGCGGGCGGTGTGGAGGTCGGAGTGGCAGACGCCGCAGAAGAGGATGTCGAGGGCGACGTCGTGGGGGGTGGGGGTGCGGCGGGCGATCGCGTGCGGGCGGAGGGGCGAGGACTTGTCGAAGGCGGCGTAGGCTTTGGCGGGGGTGGTGGGCATGAGGATTAGGGTAGGGGGGAGGAGGGGGCCGATGTCAAATGTCAAAAGTCAAATGTCAAAAGTATGGACTGGCGCGCTCCCTCACCCGTTCGGTTTTGACCGCGGAGGACGCAGAGGCGCAGAGGACACAGAGAAGACCAAAGGGAATTGTTTTCTCTGCGTCCTCTGCGCCTTTGCGTTCTCTGCGACTCATCGAACGGCGGGGGTACGCGGCAACGCGCTCCTCGTCCGAATCCGGCGGTGGGGCCGCGAGTTTCGTGGGGTGGGCGTACTTGCAGCGAGTACGCCCACCCTACGAACTAGCAGCCAGCTCACGTGGCCACGCCAACGAGCTCGATGTTGCAGCAGGTTGAGTCCGTCGCGGCGCGGAAGCCCTCGTACGACAGTGGTACCGCGCCGAACGCGAGCGGCAGGTCGTGGAGCAGTTGGTCCAACAATTCGGGCGGGCACGGCCGCGGGATCCGCCAGTGGCGACCGGATTCGAACTCGGTCACCGCGTACGTCACCCCGAGCCGCCTCAATAGCTGCACGGTCGCGGTGCGATCCGTCACCGCCCGCACCGTCAGGTCCCAGACGCGAAACCGGTAGCCCGCCTCATACCAGCGCAGTTGCTCGTCCCTCTCGTGTGCGGTGCCCAGCTGGAAGACGCGACCGGTCTCACGCTCCACGACGAAGCCGCCGAGCCCGATGAACAAGTCCCGCCAGTCCCTCGTCGCCAAGAACTTGAGCGATTGCCCGTAGAAGTACCAGCCGGCGGCCAACTCGCGGGTATGCTCGTCGAGCAGACCACACTCCGGGCCGAGCGTTCTCAGGGCGACGTCGCGGGCCTGTTCGAAGGTGATCACGGTGGCGGTCATCTACCCTTCATCGTCGCGCCGGTCGAACCACTGCTCCGGTCGGCCGCCGCGGACGCGGCGCGCGCGACCCGTTATATCCGCGGGGGTCGCGCGGGTTCCAGCGCGGAACGGGATCGGGACGGCAGACCGGCATCACGTTCGGCGTCGGTTCGCCCGCCGGGGTGCGCGGGTCGAGGCGGATCGTCTGAGGCGGCGGACGCACCGTCCTTCGGAGCGAGCGGGCCATCGAGGGGAGCGAATGGGGCATCGAACGGGGGACCGTAACATCGCTTCTGTAAATTGACAAAG
>DATHXE010000601.1:0-2208 GCA_035459845.1 Tepidisphaeraceae bacterium
CTGGCGATGTCGTCGAGGGCGGCGAGGTTGTCGGCGACGAACGACGGCTTGAGCAGCAGGTCCTTGGGCGGGTAGCCGACCAACGACAACTCGGGGAAGACGACGAGCGTGGCGCCTCGGGATTTGGCGCGGGCGATGAAGTCGACGTGCTTGCGCGCGTTGGCGGGGATGTCGCCGACGGTCGGGTTGATCTGGGCGAGGGCGATGCGCATGGGGCGCATTGTAGGGATGGGACGTGCGGTTGGGAGGGCCAGGCTCCGTCCGAGCAGTTTGACTTCGCGCGGGGTGCCCCCGCGGCTCGGACGGTGCCTCGCCCGCCTCGCCCTCCCGGTCCGTGTCGTGCGTTACGCCGGCTCGAAGTCCACGTCGCAGTTCAACCCGTCGCACAGCGCTTGCAGCTTGCCGCGCACGCCTTGGATCGACACGCCCGCCGGCACCGTGACGCGCATCTCCATCAAGAACAGCGGCGTGCCCATGAACGGCGCCGATTCCTGCCGGGCCGACAAATCCTCGATGTTCACGCCGAACTCGCGGAGCAGCGCCGACACCTTATGGACGATGCCCGGCTGGTCCATCGAGTAGGTCTTGAGGCGGAACGGGATGCCCTTCGCCGGTGCGGCGGCGGCGGTCGACCCGTCGCTGACGCTCAGCCGCAGGCCCCAGCCCTCGGCGGCGGCGGGGAGCGACTGCTTGAGCGCCCCGACCGCGTCGGCGGGCGCCTCGGCGAGCAGCAGCAGCGCGAACTGCCCGCGCAGGTTGACCATGCGGGAGTCGAGCACGTTCGCGCCCGCGGCGTGGAGGTGGCCGGTGACCTCGCCGACGATCCCGGGGCGGTCGGGGCCGATCGCGTTGACGATGAGCTGGTCCATGGGGACGGTTGTCCGTCCGGGCAGGGGGGTTGTCAACGGACCGAGTCGGCGCGATATCAGTCCCGTTTAGCCGCGACCCGCAGGGCAAGCGCAGCGCCGCCCGAAGGGGAGCGCGTCGAACACTAATCCGCGCCGACCACGGGTAAGGCCTCACGGCCGTACCCATGCCACTTGCGCTCATGCGCGCGCCCGCGCCCACACTGATACCACCTGCGCCGCCACCCCCGCGATCAACCGCGGCGCTTCGGCAACCGCGCGCGACAGCTCCATCGGCCCGTCGCAGATCGAGAACGCCGCCGTGAGCCCTCGTGCGCGCGCCTCCCGAGTTGCGTCGCCGTCCACGGCACCCGCCAACGCTACGCACGGCACGCCGCGCGCCCCGCACAACCCCGCCACACCGACCGCCGTCTTGCCGTGGAGGGATGATGCGTCGAGCCGGCCCTCGCCGGTGAGGACCAGGTCGGCCCGCGCGACCCGCGCGTCCAATCCGACGGCCCGGGCGACCAGGGCGAAGCCGGGCTCGAGGCGCGCGCCCAGGAACGCCATGAGGCCGAAGCCCAGGCCGCCCGCGGCGCCCGCGCCGGGTCGGCGGGCGAGTTCGTCGGCGCCGAGGCGCGACGCCAGTTCGCGCAGGGCGTCGTCGAGCCAGCGCACCTGCTCGGGCGTCGCGCCCTTTTGCGGTCCGAAGATTAGGGCCGCGCCCGTGGGGCCATACAACGGGTTGTCGACGTCGCAGGCGACAAGCAACTCGACGTGACGACCCAGCCCAGACTGCAGCGCGTCCGCAGGACGTTGTCCCGCGGCTACCCGCACTCTCGGAAGGTCGCGACCGGTCGGCGGCGTGTCAGGGATGCCTTCAAACCGCACGCCGCACGCTTGGGCGCAACCGACCCCGCCGTCGACCGTCGCGCTGCCCCCGATGCCGAGGATGATCCGCCGCGCCCCCGCCTCGACCGCGGCCAATATGAGCTCCCCCGTCCCGTACGTCGTCGTCGCCAGTGGGTCGTACTGCTCCGGCCGGAGCAGGTGAAGTCCCGACGCCGCCGCCATCTCGATTACGGCCGTCTGCCCGTCGCCGAGCACGCCGAACGTCGCTGCGACTCGCATGTTCGGTAGAGGACCGGTGACCGTCCGGGTGAGAAGCCGTCCACCGGTCGCGGCGACCAGGGCATCGACGGTCCCCTCGCCCCCGTCGGCCATCGGGCAGAGCTCGATTTCTGCGGCCGCGACGGCGTCGCGAACCCCGTCGGCGATCGCTTCGGCGACCGCGCGCGAAGTGAGGCACCCCTTGAATTTGTCCGGCGCGATGAGAATTCGCATGGGCCTGTTGACCAGCATA
>DATHXE010000602.1:0-3381 GCA_035459845.1 Tepidisphaeraceae bacterium
CGTCCGTCAAGAGCCTGTTCAGGTCACGCCCCGCACGGGTTACGGCGGCCGTCTTTCCTGTAACGTCCGCGGCGCGGGTCCCGTATAACCCGCGGCGGGCGCGCGAGTTTGGCCCGTTTGACCGGTCGGGTGACCGGGATAGGATGCGGGGCCTCGCGGCGGTGGTGATCGGAATCGGATTCGGTCGCGGTGCCGCCGGACTCGCATAGCAGAACCTACAGGAGCATCGAATGACCCAGACCCTCCGCCCGATTTCCGTCGTGGCGCGTCGCGTGGCCCGTGGGGCCGCCGCCGTTGCGTTTGCCGTGACCGCCCTCGTGAGCACTGGCGCCAGCGCCCAGGTGTTGCCGCTGTTGCCCAGCGAGAGTTTGGTCGTGATCAAGGTGAACAACCTGCAGGCCGTGAGCGACAAGGCCGCGGGGCTGATCAAGGACTGGGGCCTGGATCAGATGCGGCCGGAGCTGACGGACCCGCTCGGGTCGGTGCTGACGATGACGGGGATGGGCGCGGGGCTCGACAAGGCGGGCGAGGTGGGCGTGGCGATTTTGCCGCCGAAGCAGGGCGGGCAACAGGGCCCGCCGGACTTCGTGGCGCTGGTGCCGGTGACGGATTATAAGGCGTTCATCGGCGCGCTGCCGAAGGCGACGACCGAGGGCGAGCTGACGACGATCAAGGCCGGCGGGCGGCCGGTGTTCGTGACGAACTGGGGCAAGTACGCGGCGGTCTCGCCGAACCAGGCGCTGGCGACGAAGAAGGGCTTGGGGATCGTCCCGCCGCCCGCGTCGGCGAAGGAGCTCGATACGAAGGACGTGGTCGTCTTCGCGAACTTCAAGGAGATCCGCAAAATTGCCCTCCCGCAGTTCCAGATGATGAAGCCGTTCATCCTTCAGCAGATGAACCAGGGGATGCAGCAGGCGCCGAACGCGAACCCGCAGATGGTCGCGATGATGTCGGCGTACATGGGCCAGATCCTCGGCGCGGTCGAGACGTTCATGACGGACGCGGACGGGGTGACGTTCGGGATCACGCTCGACAAGGACGGGATCGCGACGACGCTGCTGACCGACTTCTCGCCGGGCTCGTACCTGGGCAAGGCGGTCGCGGGCGCGAAGAACACCGGCGACACGCTGACCGGCGGGCTGCCGGCGGGCAAGTACATGCTCTACGGCGGGATGGTGTTCAGCCCGAACTCGGCGGCGATGTTCAACGACTTCATGGCGCCGATCGAGAAGGCCATCGCGGGCTCGGGCGACGCGGGCAAGCCGGCGGCGGCGTACTTCGCCGGGGCGCGGGACTTCATGGGCGCGGTCCGGCAGATGAGCTTCGGGCTGATGGCCCCGCCGGCCAACGCGCTGCAGGGCGGCGGGTTCGTGCAGGGCGTGTCGGTGATCACGGGCGACGCCGACAAGATGGGGGCGGCGATGAAGGCGCTGACGGACAACTCGACGGCGATGATGGCGGCGTCGGGCGTGGCGAACGTCAAGACGGTGGTCACGCCGGGCGCGAAGGTCGGGACGGCGACGATGGACCAGTACACGACGACGTACGGCGAGGCTCAGAACGCCCAGGAACAGCAGATGTCGATGCTGATGCAGATGATCTACGGCAAGGGCGGGCCGAGCGGGTACGTCGGGAAGGTGGCGGCGGACAAGGTGGTGCACACGATCGGCGGGGGCGAGGCGCTGGCGGCGTCGGCCGTGCAGGCGGTCGGACAGAACGCCGACCCGCTGGCGCAGGGCGCCGCGGCGAACGTCGTCGCCAAGCTCCCGAAGGAGCGCGTGGCGGTGTTCTTCGTGGCCGTCGACCAGATCGCGACGACCGTGCTGGACGTGATGGCGGCCAAGGGCGTGCCGGGCGGCGTGAAGCTCCCGCCGAACCTCCCGCCGCTGGGCGCGGCCGTGGTGGTCGACGGGTCCGCGGTGCGGGTCGACGGGTTCATCCCGTCGGCGACGGTGAAGAGCATGATCGCGGCGGGCCTGCAGATGTACCTGCAGCAGATGCCGGGCGGGGCGCAGGGCGGGGGGCTGTAGGGCACCCGTCAGAGCACCAGAATACTCACCGCAGAGACGCAGAGGACGCAGAGAATCCGCGGAGAGAATCTGAGGAGTTTCAAAGACCCACGGGACGCGAGGCGTCCCGTGGGTTCTTGTTTTAATGGTGCGGGCGAGGGGCGGTTCAATCGCTTAGCCGCAAGCGGCGGATCGGGGCTACGCGGTTTGTCCGAAGAGTTCGCGGACCTTCGCGCCGATGTCGTCGCTGCGCATGAGACTTTCGCCGACGAGGACGGCGCTGACGCCGGCGTCGGCGAGCTTGCGCACGTCGTCGTAGGTGTTGATGCCGGACTCGCTGACGAGGACCGAGCGGTCCTCGACCAGTTCGGCCATGCGGAGCGTGGTGCCGAGGCTGGTCTTGAAGGTGCGGAGGTCGCGGTTGTTGATGCCGAGGAGGCTGTACTGCTTGTGGGGGAAGCCAATGACGTGGTCGCGCACGCGCATCAGGTTGTTCAGGTCGTGGACCTCGATCAGGCAGGTCATGTTGAGTTCCGTCGCCAGGATCTGCAGGTCGATCATCTGGCCGGTCTCGAGGCACTCGGCGATGAGGAGGATCGCGTCCGCGCCGGCGGCGCGGGCCTCGTAGACCTGGTAGGGGTCGATGATGAAGTCCTTGCGCAGGACGGGCAGGGCGACGGCGGCGCGGATCTGCTCGATGTAGGAGAGGTGGCCCTGGAAGTACTTCTCATCCGTCAGGCAGGAGATGGCGTCGGCGCCGGCGGCCTCGTAGGCGCGGGCGATGGCGACGGGATCGAAGTCCGGGCGGATGACGCCGGCGCTCGGGCTGGCCTTCTTGACCTCGGCGATCAGGTTGAGGGGCTTGGGGCCGCCCTTTCGGGTGACGGCCTGGAAGAAGTTGCGCGGGCGGGGGGCGGCCAGGGCGCGGTCGCGCATGACGTCGATCGGGACGTCGGCGGATCGCTCGGCGACTTCCGCCCGTTTGGTCTGAACGATGTCGTCGAGGATGCTCATGGAGAAAACGGCTCGGGCCACTACAATGCCGCCGCCGGAACATCCCGCGGAGCGCGCGGGGGGACACTCTAAACGTGACCAGCATCCTGTCAATCCTAGGCCAGGCAACGACCCGGCCGACCGCCGATCCCCTTACGGACCGCGCGACGCTGATCGTCCTGGCGGGCTGGGGCGTCGTGGCGGTCGGGCTCGCGGTGGTGACGGGCGTATTCCGGCGGGAGTCTGTCGTCGGACCGGCGCGGCTGGGCGAGCGCCACGCGCTCGCGCCCCTGCTCAGCTCGATGTTCATCGGTGTCGGGGTGTGGGTGGCGGTGCCCATGTTCATGCTGGGCGTGCCGACCAAGCCGGCCGGCGGGCC
>DATHXE010000603.1:0-2993 GCA_035459845.1 Tepidisphaeraceae bacterium
ACGGCGCGGCGCCGCGGCGGGGCGTACGTGGACGACCTCTTGGGCGGGGATTAACTCGCAACTCGCAACTCGGTATTCTCATGGCTAAGGATCGTTCCGCATTCCGTGCCGGCATCATGATGGTGGTCAGCCTCGCGCTGATCGTCGGGGTGATCATCGCCATCAAGGGGCTCGCGCACTTCACCGACCCCAAGGTCACGCGCGTCGTCGCGTTCCACCTCAAGACGGACATCGGCGGCCTCCAGGTCGGCAACGAGGTCCGAGTCGGCGGGTTCAAGGTCGGCGAGGTCGAGAAGATCGAGCTCCGCCGCGACGAGGACCCGAAGCACCCGCCGTACTATTTGCTCGTCGCGTTCTCGATCCCCAAGAAGTACTCGATCCGGGACGACGCCGAGATCCGCATCGGCGGGACGCTGACCGGCACGAGCTGGCTGAACATCGAGGCCCTGGGCGTCGGCAAGGAACTGACCGAGAGCGCGGCCCTCGAGGGCAAGGGGAGCGCGACGGCCGAGCTGCTCGCCAAGCTGCAGGCGATCGAGCCGAAGGTGACCGGCATCCTCGCCCAGGTGAACGACAAGACCATCCCGCTGGTGAACGCGACGGTCGAGAAGTTCGGCAAGACCGCCGATTCGGCGACCGCGACGATCGCCGACGTCCGCGCCAGCTACAAGCCGATCGTCGACCGGTACAACGCCGTCGCCGACAAGGCCGTCGCGATGATGGAGTCGATCCGGGCGGTCTTCGGCGACACGAACGAAGACTTCCGCGTGACGATCGCCAACGTCCGCAAGGCCACGACGGCGTTCGCCGAGAAGCTGCCCGGCATGCTGAACAAGGTCGACGGCACGCTGACGAAGATCGACACCGCGGTCGACACGGTGAACAAGACGCTCGAAGACCTGAAGGCGACCGCGGCGGGGGCGAAGGAGGTCGTGGTGGGGAACAAGTCGAAGATCGACGGGATGATCGACTCGGTGAAGAAGGCCGGCGACAACCTGAAGAACGCGACCGCCGAGGTCCGCCGCAGCCCGTGGCGCCTGCTCTATAAGCCGGCCCCGAACGAGGTCGCGAATTTGAACATCTACGACTCGGCGCGGCAGTTCGCCGAGGGCGCCAACGACCTGAACGACGCCGCCGCCGCCCTGCGCGACGCGATCAAGGGCGGGCAGGGGACCGAGCAGAACCTCCGCCCGCTCGTCGAGAAGCTCGAGAAGAGCTTCGGGGAGTTCAAGAAGGTCGAGGAGAAGTTGTGGACGGACGTGAAGGAGTGACGCGCGAGGTAGGGAGTTAGCTGCTGCAGGTCAACGACGTGCTGACGTGCCGTGCCTCGAAATGACTCCGAACACTGTCTCGTCGAACCACACGTCAGCAACGCGTTGCGTCGCAGCTGACTGACTCACGACGCCTTGCGGCGCTTCGGCGCGCGTCCTTCCAACAGCGCCAGTGGCGGCCCCGCGGTCTTGACCTGCTCCATCCTGCACGCGCGCGGCGTCTTGTCGGGGCGCCAGCGCAGGAACTTGGTGCCGTGGCGGAACCGGCCCGCGGAGAAGTGGTCGTACCGCACCTCGACGACGAGCTTCGGGTCGAGCGGTTCCCACTCGCCCGTGCGCTCCGTAGACCAGCGAGAGGGGCCGCCCGGGGCCTTGCCCGTGAACCCGCCACCCTTCGCCGCGGACTTTTTGAGTTTCTCAATCTTCGGCGTCAGCGCGACGCGCTCGGCCTCGGTCAGCGTCGAACAAAACCCGACGTGGTGGAGCAGGCCGGCGTCGTCGTACAAACCGAGCAGGAGCGACCCGAGCGTCTGGGTCGCCTTGGAGCCGTACCGGAACCCCCCGACGACGCAGTCGGCCGTCCGCATGTTCTTGACCTTCACCATGCCGGTGCGATCGCCCGAGCGGTAGTCGGCGGTCACGTCTTTCGCGATCACGCCGTCCAGGTCGCGGTTGGTGGACGAGAACCACTTGCGCGCCTGCTTGATGTCGGGGGTCGCGGGGGAGAGGTGTATCTGCGCGGCGGGGGACTCGGCCACTGAAGTGGCCAAGCCTCGTGTGAAGAAGCGGGACGCAAACGTCTCGAGCTTCGCGCGGCGCTCCGACAGGGGACGCCCGACCATCGACTTCCCCCGCTCGTCGACGAGCAAATCGAACACGACGTAAATCGCGGGAAACTCGGTCGACAGCTTCCTGATCCGCGACGCGGCCGGGTGGATGCGCTGCAGCAACTGGTCGAACGAGAGCTGGCCGTCGACCGGAACGACGATCTCGCCGTCGAGAACGAACTTCTTGGATTTGAGGGCCGTGAGCGCCGCGACGACCTCCGGGAAGTACCGGCCCAGTGGCTGCCCCGACTTGGACTGCAACTCGACCTTTGCTCCGTCGCGGAACGCCAAACATCGGAACCCGTCCCACTTCGGCTCGTACTGCCAGGCGCCGGTCGGGATCGCGTCCACGAGCTCGGCCTCCATCGGCGGGAAGGGGGGTTTGATGGGCAGGGGCATTGGCGTCTCACTTTCTGGAACCGTGTGCGACCGTCATCCTGAGGTACTCCGAAGGATCTTGCTTGGCCGCCGCGGCCATTCACACTCGCGAGAGTCACTCGACGATCCGTGGCTAGATCCTTCGCTGCGCTCAGGATGACGGTGGGCGCGACGATCCGTCGCTCATCACCTTCTCCAGGTCCACACGCCCGCGCTTGGCGAGCATCGGCTTCCACAAGTCCCCCGTCTTCTTCAGCCGCGCCGCCGCGTTCCGCAGGTGAAACTGCTCGATCGTGATCCCCCGCTCGATTTCCTTCCACGTCACCGGCATCGACACGGGGGCACCCGGCTTCGGGCGAACCGAGTAAACGCTCGCCAGCGTCCGCCCCCACGCGTTCTGGTTGTAATCGACCAGCACGCGCCCCTGCGGCCGCTTGGCAATCTTGTACTCCGCCGTGATCAATCCCGAGTGTCGACCGGCGAGCGCCTGCGCGAACGCCTTGGCGAACGTCCACAC
>DATHXE010000604.1:0-6987 GCA_035459845.1 Tepidisphaeraceae bacterium
TACCCGTTATCCGACCGCCCCCTGTACTCCAGCGGCTCGGGCGGCAGCACCTCGACGCGCACGCGATCCACCCGCTGCGGCTCGGCCGACACGATCGTGTACCGCACGCCGTCCTGGTCGAACGTCGTTCCCACCGGCGGGATCCGCCCGAGCGTGACCGACACGAACCCTCCCACCGTCTCGTACCCCGCGTCGTCGGGGATCTTGAGCTTCATGTGCCGGTTGAAGTCGCCCAGGTACATCCGCGCATCGACCTCCGCCGTGCGTTCGTCGATCCGGCGGATGGACGACGGCCCGGCCGGCTCGTGCTCGTCGCTGATCTCGCCGACGAGCTCCTCCAGGATGTCCTCGATCGTGACCAGGCCCGCGGTCCCGCCGTACTCGTCGGCGACGATTGCGATGTGCACCTTCTGCACGCGGAAATCCTTGAGCAGATCCCTCAGCGGCTTGGTCTCGGGGACGAACACCGCCGGCCGCATGGCGGGGCGGACGCTGAACTGGGACGAGTCCTGACCGAGGTGCTTGAGCAGGTCGCGGGCGTACAGGATGCCCAGGACGTGGTCGAGCGTGCCCTCGTAGACGGGGATGCGCGAGTGCCCGGACTCCTCGAGCGTCCGCTTGACCTCGTCGAGCGTCGCCTTCACCTCCAGGGCGACGATCTCCGGGCGGGCGGTCATGATCTGACCCACCTGCGTGTCGCGGAACTCGATCACCGACACGATCATCTCGCGCTCGACCTTGTCGACGATCCCCTCCTTCTCGCCCTCGGCGACGACGGACAGGATTTCCTGTTCGATCTCGCCCGCGTCCGTGTCGCGCTTCCCGCCGGCCAACCGGACGACCAGGCGGTCCACCCCGTGCAGGATCTTGGCGAGCGGGAGGAAGAGGAACCGCAGCCCGAGCAGGACCTCGGCGAAGATCCCGAGGATCGGTTCGGCCGCGTGCTGGGCGACCGCGTGCGGCACGGCGACCGAGCACAGGACGGTGATCGCGACCGTGACGGCCGCGGCCCAGATGTAGTGGGCGTACCAATGGTTCCAGTACCCGTCGAACGCGCGGAGCAGCGCGAGCAGGATGAGGACGTTGGCGACGACCCGGATCGTGGCGGTCGCGAAGACGATGTCGGCGGCCCCGCGGAGGAGCGGCTCGAGCAGGCGCGACCGGCCGCGCCGCTCGAGGTAGTCGGTCAGGCGGGCGCGCGAGAAGTCGCGGATCGAGTAGTTGAGGATCGACGCGCCCGTCGAGGCGAGTATGGCGGCGATCAGCGTGAGCGCGATCGTCATGACGGTGCCCCCCGTCGCTTCGCCTTCGGGGCGTTTTTCGCCGCGCGCGTGCCCGCGCCCGCCGTGTAGACCGCCCCCGCGCCCAGTACCGTCAAAATGGAGTCTTCCGCTGCGTGCATCGTCGCAAAGTCGCGGTCGGTTCTATCGTCGTACCCGCACAAGTGCAACATGCCGTGGACGGCGTAGAGGAGGACCTCGTCCGCCGCCCGCGTCCCGCGCGCGGTCGCCTCGCGCTTCGCGTACGGGACGCACACGTAGACCTCCCCCGAGACGGCCCGCCCGCGCCCGTCCAGGTCGATCGGGAAGGTCATCACGTCCGTCGGCCCGTCGATTTGCATGAAGTCGCGGTGCAAGCGGCTCATGGCGGCGTCGCCGATCAGGATCACGTGGAGCTCGGCGAGCACGCCGCGTGTGGCCAGCACGCGGGCCTTGGGGAGCATCTCGCGCAGCCGCGCAACGTAAGCGCGGCCGACCTCGGCCGACACCTCCAGCGCGAACGCCTTCCCGGACGCCTTGGGCATAACGCGGGGCACTCTACGGCAGGGGGGCGGGATGGGGAAGTCGGCTACAAGACGCCGGCGCGCCCCGGTATCCTCCCGGTCATGCCCAAGCCGACCGACGTCCGCGTGGTGTCCGCCGCGCTGTACTTCATCCCGATCCGCACGCGCGTGCCGCTGAAATTCGGCAGTGAGACGCTGACGGCCGCCACAGTCGCCCGGGCGCGAATCGAGGTCGAAGGGCGCGACGGCCGCCGCGCTGTCGGGTGGGGGGAGACGCCGCTGTCCGTGCAGTGGACCTGGCCTTCCGCCGCCAGCTACGAGGACCGCCATACCGCGCTCAAGGCGTTTTCGATCGACCTGGCCCTCGCGTGGTCCACGTTCGTTCGCCAAGGACACCCGATCGAGATCGCCGTCGAGTTCCTCGCGACGGTTCACCACGAGGCGCTCGCCGCGTTCAACGCCGGTCGCACCGCGGCCGGCGCCGAGCCCGTCCCGCGCCTCGCGGCCCTCGTCTGCTGCGCCCCGTTCGACACTGCCCTCCACGACGCGTTCGGCGTCCTCCACGGGGTCGACGTCTACGACACTTACTCCGCCGACTGGATGTCCGAAGACCTCTCTTCCCACCTCGACGCCGAGCCGTTCTACGACACCCGTGACGACCGCACCCGCACGTTTGCCGGCCTCTACCCCGCCGACTTCCTCATGCCAACCGCCGACGCGCCCAAGTCCCTTCCCGCCTGGCACCTCGTCGGCGGGCTCGACCCGCTCGAGCCGGCCGACCTCAAGGGCGACGAGCCGCAGGACGGCTACCCGGTCCTCCTTCGCGACTGGATCGCGCGGGATGGCCTGACCTGCCTGAAGATCAAGCTCCGCGGGAACGACGCCGAGTGGGATTACCGGCGCGTCGTGGCGATCGGGCGGATCGCGCAAGAAACCGGCGTCCCCTGGCTGACGGCCGACTTCAACTGCACCGTCCGCCGGCCCGCGTACGTGAACGACATCCTCGACCGCCTGCGCGATGAGCACCCGCGCACGCACGGGCAACTCCTCTACGTCGAGCAGCCGTTCCCCTACGACCTGGAGGCCAACCGCATCGACGTCTCATCGTGCTCGGCGCGCAAGCCGCTGTTCATGGACGAGAGCGCCCACGACTGGCGGCTCGTGAAGCTCGGAAAGTCGCTCGGCTGGACCGGCGTCGCGCTCAAGACGTGCAAGACCCAGACCGGCGCCCTGCTCTCGCTCTGCTGGGCCAAGGCGCACGGAATGACGCTCATGGTGCAGGACCTGACCAACCCGATGCTCGCGCAGGTGCCGCACGTGCGCCTGGCCCAGCACGCCGGGACGATCATGGGCGTCGAGACCAACGCGATGCAGTTCTACCCCGACGCGAGCGCGCCGGAGGCGGCGATTCATCCCGGGCTGTATCGGCGGAGGAATGGGCGGGTGGATTTGTCGACGCTACGGGGGCCGGGGTTCGGCTATCGGGTGGGGGAAATCGAGCGGGAACTGCCAACGCCGGCGGCGGAGTTCTAACGCGCTTCGTGCTCGTCCGTGGGTTCGTTCGAAGCGGGCCCCGTTGGGTCGCGAGTCGGTGGGTGACGTTCGGTGCTACTGCTTGTCCGGGTTGTAATTCCGCTCGTCGAGAGAAAGGGATCGTTCGATCCAGTCTGAGTGTCCGTCGACGAACAGCACGTTCCCCTTGCCCAAGTTCGGATCGTCTTTGGTCTCGGTCCCACGGTCGTGCCGGTTCGACAACACGTTCACCTTCTGAGACGCGTAGTTCTGCGGCGCCCAACACCCGTCGTCCGCCGACGTCGACGCCTCGTCGATAAACAGGATGATCTCGCTCGCCCGGCGGATCGACGACAGTTTCCGACACGGGTGGTTGTAGCCGACGTGTCCGCTGATGTACTCGTTGATCGTGTAGCTGAATTTATACGTGCGGCCCGACGCATCCGAATCGGACGGGCACCGGTACAACTCCGGATTGAACGTCCCTCCGTCGCCCTGATACTTGACCAACCGGCCCTCGTTCGGATCTCGAGCCGATTGCCAGTAAATCCAGTCCTCGAACTGCCCCGTAGCCGTCGACGGCCGGGGCACCGCGCCCTTGTTGTCTCCCGTGTAGAGTTGCATCGCCAGCCCGAGCTGTCGCATGTTGCTGAGGCACTTGACCCGGTTCCCCTGCTCGCGAGCCTTGGACAGCGACGGGAGCAAAATCGAGATCAGCAGCGCGATAATCCCGATCACGACGAGTAACTCGACCAGCGTGAACGCCGGGCGACGGCCGACGGCGCTCGTGCCTCGGTGACGGTACGGCATGCGGCAAGGCCCTCTCTCGACAAAGACGTGCGATCCGACCCTGAGACGTGTGACCGGGACCCCTAAGGGCCCGACCGTGGTTATAGCATCCTAACGCACGGTCGCGGTTAATCGCAACGAAATACCCTGCCTGCCTCATTTCGGATCTCGGATTGCGGATTGCAGATTTGACCGCCAATCGATCCGCAATCCGAGATCGAGATTCGCCGTCGCCGCTTGTGAGTCGCGCGAAACCCTCGATAATCGACGGCGATGCCCTGGATCGAGAACCGTTTCGAAGAAGGTTTGATCGTCACCAGTGTCGATTTCGCGCTCAACTGGGCGCGGAAGAACTCGCTCTGGCCGATGACGTTCGGCCTCGCGTGCTGCGCGATCGAGATGATGGCGGTGGGCGGGTCGCGGTTCGACTTGGAGCGGTTCGGCGCCGGCGCCTTCCGTGCGACGCCGCGCCAGGCCGACCTGATGATCGTGGCCGGCACGGTCAACTACAAGATGGCGAGCCGGGTGAAGCGCCTGTACCACCAGATGGCCGAGCCGAAGTACGTGATCGCGATGGGGGCGTGCACGGTGGGCGGCGGGCCGTACTTCAAGTACGGGTACAACGTGGTCAAGGGCGTGGACCTGGTGGTGCCGGTCGACGTGTACGTGCCCGGGTGCCCGCCGCGGCCCGAGGCGCTGATTGAGGGGATCATGCGGCTGCAGGACAAGATCGCCCGGCAGACCGTGGCGCGGGCGGGCACCGCGGGGTGAGGCGAATCGGGCACCCGGCAGGTCGTCTCCAAATGAAAACGGCGGTTGCGCTCGCACGCGACCGCCGTCTTGGTTTGGTCCGATCGACCGCTCACTGCCGCGCGTTGATCATCGCCTCGACGCACCAGACCGGGCCGTTGAGGAACTTGGAGGTGTGCGTCAGCGCGCGCACCGAGATGACGATCAGGATGGCGATCAGCACGAGCGGGATGAGCATGATCAATATCTCCTCACCGCGTATCCGAAACGACGAGGTCGTCATCTGGATCAGGCCGATCATGACGAGCACGGCGGCGAGGCTGTTGACCACGATGATCGAGATCGGGCCCCAGATCCGGCACCGCATCGCCGCGCTGCCCGCGAGGGGGTAGAGCACGGCCAGCCCGATCTGTACCGCGACGCTGATCATGATGGGGGTCAGGTCGCCGCGCAAATTTCGCGACCCGATGACCGACAGCATGATCAGGAAGTAGACCGTGGACAAGATGAACAGGATCATCATGATCCGGCACATCGTGTTGAACCCGCGGATGGGCTTGCGATAGGCCTCGGTCGCGGCGAACTGGGCGAGGTGGTGGTCGGACAGCGGCCAGTCCCCGCGCGGGCCCGTCACCGGCGGGATGTTCGCCAGGATCCGCCTGGTGCGCTCGTTGATGTCACTGGTCGCGCTGTAGTAGCCGATCTGCCCGCCCTGGGCCTGCTGGGCGTACGCATAGTCGGCGTTGCCGGGGGCGGGTTGGGCGTATGCCCCCGGCTGGGCGTACCCCGGCTGTGGGGCGGCGGCGGTGGCGACCCCGCCGCCCGCGCCTGGGAACAGGCCGCGAACGCGCGCCGCCGACGTCCACTCGGGCATGCCGTCCTTCCAGACCAGGTCGTTGGGCGACAGTTGCCCACCGGCCGCCAGGTCCTTCATCTGCTGCGACGTGACCGGCCCGATCTGCTGGCCGCCCTGCGAGTAATACCATTCGGTGGACATGCTCGACCTCACTCCCCGTTCGATTTTGGTTTGACGTGTTCGCGCCCGCGACGACGCGGGGAATTGTAAACGGCGGGGGCGCGATTCCAAGAAGAAAACGGTTATTCCGGAGTAAGGGATCTGGCCCTGCGGATGTCGACACGCGCCCGACAAGCCGGATCCGGAGCCCGGGGCGACGGGCCTGATTTTGCCGGGGTTTCAACAGGGCTCCGTCGTCGCGCACCTGAGGATGCGTCGAAGGCGTTACACTCCGGACATGCGCGCTCGAATTCTGGTCGTCGCCCTCCTCGTTAGCGTGGGTCTCGGATGTGGGCCCGGCGCACGCGCGCCGGGGAAGGAAGTTGGACCGGGCGCTCCCAACGGCCGGATCGCCTTCGTCCGCGACGGCCAACTCTTCCTGATCAACCCCGATGGCACGGGCGAGCGCCGACTCGCGACCGGCGTCGACGACCGCCTGCCGTTCGACTGGTCGCCGGACGGCAAGCACATCGCCTATACCGCCGCCCGGCAGCAGGGGGGGGCGGCCGACCTGATGCTTGTCGCCGTCGATTCGATTGCGAGCAAGCCGACAAACCTGACGGGACTGGCGAGCGGAATCGCGCGCTCGCCGGCGTTCGCGCCCGACTCGCGCGCGGTCGCGTTCATGCGCGATGCGCCGGCGGGTCTCTACGTGCGCAAACTCGGAACGAATGGCGAGGCGCGCCGCCTGACCCACGACGGTCAGCTCGAGCAGGCGCTCGCCTGGGCGCCGGACGGCCGTGGGATCGCGTACGGCGAGCTCGTCTTCACCGACGAGTCGGCCGTCGACAAGTTCCGCATGGAACTGCAGCTCGCCCAATATGACGCCGCGGCGACCGGCGTGGCGGCGGTCTCAAAGATCCCGACCGGCGACGGCCCGGCGGACTCGCCGGCGTTTGCGCCCGGCGCCACGGCCCCCGTGCTCGCGTACCGCGCCCGGCGTGGGAACGAGGAGATCGCCTCTCTCGACCTGAGTCGGCCAAAAGCCGTCGAGCGAAACCTGACCCGGTCGCCGACGGACGAACACGACCCCCGGTTCTCGGCCGACGGAAAGCGCATCGCCTTCTGGCGGCGCGCGGGGGCGCGCCACGAGTTGTGCGCGATGACGGCGGACGGGGCCGACGTGCGCGTCGCCTGC